>JAAYHP010000016.1 GCA_012735355.1 Lysinibacillus sp.
ACATTATACCAACCAATTATTTTCACACAACCGTTATGGCTGCACCTTTAATGGGGATTATTGCCTCCGTTGTTGCCATTAGTATTGGTATTTTATATATGTATATTGCATTAAAGAAAAGTTTAGCGAAAAATGAAACCTTTCAAGTGGTAGAAGAAGAGGCAGAGTCACCGATTTTAAAAGAAAATGCGCCACCCTTTTTCTTAAGTATAATGCCTATCATTGCATTAATTGGCATTATCTTTGCTGGAAGTGCTTTAGATATATCGAATATTGTTGTGATTGGCTTGGCAATTGCCGTTGCACTTTCAGCGATTATCTTTCACCGGTACATTCCATCCCATAAGGCAACAATTAGTGCAGGGGCAGATAGTTCAATTAAACCTATTTTTCTCACGGCTGCATCCGTTGCCTTTGGTGTTGTCATTACGTTAGCACCAAGCTTTGAAATCATTTCTAATTTCATTATGAACTTACCTGGAAATCCATTGATTAGTTTAGGGATTGCTACAATCACCCTTAGCGCGATTACCGGTTCTGCATCCGGAGGGCTTGGAATTTCTATGGAAGCCTTTGCAGATCAATATATGGCAATTGGAGTCAATCCCGATGCAATGCACCGTGTATCTACCACTGCATCCGGTGTTCTTACCGCATTACCCCATTCTGGGACAATCCTTTCAACCTTTTCTTTAACAGGATTAACCCATGAAAATGCCTATAAGTATTCATTTTTATCTGTTACTTTACCGAATTTAAGTGCATTGATTGTTGCTTTAATTATGGGTATTTTCTTTTATTAACCCTTTGAAACGTTAAAAGGCGTTTTCCATTTTCCATTGATGGACGGGTAAAAAATTGTGGAATAAATAAATGAATAAAAATTGGGAGGTACTGATGCCTCCCATTTCATTTATTTTGTTGCTATTGGGCGAATCCAATAGGAAAGTAATCCGTGTCGAGGAGAGAAAAGTATGCTTATTAAAAATACGACACCGGTAGCAAAAGCCATTGAACCTGAAATGGACGTGTCTATTAATACTGCAAAATAATAACCCCCAATTGCAGAAAAAACACCAAAAATGGCACTTAAAACAAACATGACAAACAATCGATCCGTCCATAGGTAAGCAGCTGCAGCTGGAGTAATAAGCATCGCCACAACCATAATAGCACCTACCGCATCAAAAGCTGCAACCGTTGTGATAGATAACACTGTCATGTATAAATAATGCATAACAACGACTGGTATACCAATACTTGCAGCCAGTGCTGGATCAAAGGTTGTAATTTTCCACTCTTTATAAAATAACACGATTACGAAAAGTACTAAAAACAATACGAAGGTTAGCGTCAATGTCGCAATAGGAACATCTCCAATGATTGGCACATCAATCGTATCCCACGGAATAAAAGTAATTTCCCCCATTAACGCATGCTTCACATCTAAATGAACGTTCCCTACTTTTGTTGCAATTAATATAACCCCTAAAGCAAAAAGAGTCGTAAATACAACGCCTATTGCTGCATCTTGCTGGACTCCTCGAGTATTTAACCACTGAACAAAATAAGCGGTAAGCACTCCGGTAATCGCTGCCCCAATCACCATATGAATTCCGTTTAAACTTTGGGTTAATAAATAAGCTGTCACAATACCAAGAAGAACGGTATGACTAATCGCATCCGCCATCATGGCCATCCGTCGCAATATTAATAATACTCCTACAATGCCACATGATATTCCTACAAGAGAAGCGGTAAGCAATATCCAACCTGTATAAGTCATGAATTCCCCTCCCTTACTAAAGAGGAATTCTGTTCTAGTTCATTCTGTTTATTTCGAAACAGAATCCATTCGACAATCAATCCTTTTTTATTTCCAAACAATAATGATACGAGGAAAATGGATCCTAACGTTAATACGATAAAGGGCCCCGTTGGCCAACTTGCCCCTTGGGTACTAATAGTCGTACCAATCGCTCCGCCTAATCCACCGAAAATTGCTGATAAAATCATCATCCTCTTGAAGGAGTGAGTCCAATACCTTGCACTTACTGGAGGAATAATCAATAAAGCAGACATTAAAATAACTCCTACCGCTTGAATACCAATCACAATCGTTAACACGAGTAGTATGATATACAATCCATTCATTGTTGTCATAGAAAGATTTAAGCCTTTCGCAAAATGAGGATCGAACAAAAATAATTTCCACTCTTTAAAAGCGACAATCACTACAACTGTTACGAGAAGTGCAAGAATGGTCATCATTAATACGTCTGACCCAATCATCGATGCCGCTTGACCGAATATAAATTGATCTAATCCCGCTTTATTCCCACCGCTACTTCGATTGACAATCGTAAGTAAAACGATGCCTCCTCCAAAAAACACCGCTAACACAATTCCCATGGCACTATCTTCTTTAATTCTTGTCGTCGATTTAATAAGATTGATAAATAGTGCACCAATGAAGGCACTTATATAAGCTCCGGTAATTAACATTAGGAAACTCTTTTCTTGAAATAGTAGGAATGCAATCATCACACCTGGGAGCGCTGCATGGGAAAGAGCATCACTCATTAAACTTTGTTTTTTAAAATAAGCTAAACAACCGATCAACCCAGATGCAATGCCTAAAATAAGGGTGCTAAAAAACACCCACTGAAAATTACTGGAGAGGAGAATTGACAAACCCTACCCCCTCCTTTAACCAACGGATATTGCCACCATAAGTTTTCGCAATATTCTCCTTTGTGAAGATTTTTTCCGTTTCCCCTTGAGCGACAACTGTGCGATTAATAAACAAAACTTGATCAAAATAATCTTCCACCGTTTGTAAATCGTGATGTACAACGAGTACCGTTTTCCCGCTTTCTTTTAATTCTCTTAAAATATGCATAATCGCCTTTTCAGTGGCCGCATCAACCCCTGCTAAAGGTTCATCCATAAAATATAAATCTGCTTCCTGTATGAGCGCCCGTGCTAAAAATACTCGCTGTTGTTGACCGCCGGAAAGTTCACTAATTTGGCGATGGGCAAAGTCTTTCATTCCGACTATATCTAATGCTTTTAACGCCTTTTCTTTATGGATTTTTTTCGGCCATTTTAACCAACCGATTTGACCATACATCCCCATTAAGACTACATCTAATGCATCGGTAGGAAAATCCCAATCGACGGACACACGCTGGGGAACGTAACCAATTCTTCTTTTCACATTTTTTAATTCGGAACCGAAAAATAGCACCTTTCCCGTCAACTGAGGATGGAGATTTAACAACACTTTTATTAAAGTCGATTTCCCTGCACCATTTGGCCCGACAATTCCCGTGAGTGACCCTTGTTTGATCGTGAATGAAACATCTCGGAGGACAGTGTTTTTTCTATAAGCAGCACTGACATTTTCCACTTCAAGAACATTCATTATTGTCCACCCCTTGTTAATCCATCAAACACCGTATTTACATTGTGGCGATACATTCCTAAATACGTTCCTTCTTCTGTACCTTCTTCACCCATAGCATCCGAAAACAGTTCTCCACCAAGTTCCACTTGCAATCCCGCTTTTAGAGCTCCTTCTATAACTGCTTGAATGGAATTTTGGTTAACGCTACTTTCCACAAAAACGGAAGGCACTTGCTTTTCGATAATTAAGTCAATCGTTGCTTGTATATCCGATAATCCAACTTCATCCTCTGTACTTAATCCTTGGAGTCCAACCACTTCAATGTCGTACATGCGACCAAAATAACCAAAGGCATCATGGGCTGTGACTAATATTCGTTGCTCTTTTGGAACGCTGGAAAGTTTTTCTTTTGCTTCTTTCTTTAGTTCATCCATTTGTGCAAAATATTTTTCTTTGTTTTCTTCAAAATAATTTGCATTTTCCGGGGAATACTCTTTCAACACTTCTGTTGCCTCGTTCAACGCTTCTTTCCATAAATCTAAATCGAACCAAATATGAGGATCTAGAGCACCATCCTCATCAATTAATAATTTTCCTTCATCAATGGACTCCGCAATAGCAATGGTTACTTTTTTCTCTTTCATTTTTGAAAAAATTTCTCCCATATTTCCTTCCAAATTCAACCCGTTGTAAAATATAATTTCCGCTTTTTCTAAAGTATGAATGTCCCCTTGCGTTGCTTCATACAAATGAGGATCCACTCCCGGCCCCATTAAACTCACCACTTCTACCCGATCACCACCTATGACTTGCATCGGTTCTCCAATTTGAGAAATTGTCGTAACAACTTGAATTGGTGAATCCTTTTGATTCGATTCTCCAGTTTGATTTGCATTTGGTGAATCGCTAGAATTACAACCCTCTAAATTGAACAAAATGACAAAACTTAAAATTGAGAGTATAACAAGACGTTTCAATTCATTTCCTCCTTGCCTTCAGGAATTTTTTTTGCTTCTAGGAAACTTTCGATGCAAAAAAATAGGACATGCATCTTTCCTAAAAGACAAAAGTTTTCTCTAAGGAAACTTTATGCTACGTTTTTTTATTTGTCAACTAAAATTTCAAATAAATTTTACTAATCTTATTGAATCCTATTTATCAAGGTGTAGAAATCAAATTGTAGAAAAATAGTAATAAACAAAAAATAAGGAGCACCAAGAAATTTGGAACTCCTTTAAAAAATTCATAAAACTTTTATTCTAAGCATTTAAAACTTCTTTTAACTTTTCTAACTCTTCTTTACTTAATGTAATTCCTTTCCCCATCTTTTCGTGATTCGGCGCCCAGTCACGTAAATCGTACTTTGGTTCACGACCATTCCAACTTATCAAATTTAATTCTTTCGTCCAACCTTTTGGCGATTCAGAAATTACAGCGATCTGTTCAATGATTTCAAATTTTATATCAGCCATGTTTTTTCTCCCTTCTTCACAATATCCTTATTATAATCTCCCCTTTGAAAATTGAATATAAGTAAGCTTTAACTTTAAAAAATTTCAGTGCTATTTCAATCATTTGTAGATTTAGCCAATTCCTCTACTCTCTGTTATTTTTACAAAACTTAGATGCATTTTCATTTCCGATGAATATATTATGTATGTCTGCCTAATGAATCTACCTATACAGACAAAAATAAGTCATCAATTGAAAGGGGAAAAAACTTATGTCCATGCCCAATATTCCGAATATATCGCCAAATATTTCAATTAATCGGAAAGATGTAATTAATCTTCTTCTTGCTTCCATTGCATTAGAGGAAATTGGATTAGCTCATATTATTAATGCTGAGGGTGAAAAAATTCAATACGTACTAGGGACACTCAATAATTCCAGCCCTAGTTCACGGCCAACACCCGAAGATTTATTAGAAATTAATTGTAGCGTTAATGATACGTAAGCTATGACAATTAAAAAAGAACTTCTATTGGATATAAAATTAAAACAAGTCCTCGATCTCATTAAGATGAAACCGTATTAAAGGTAAATCATAAATTATGTTCCTTTTCCGAGTTAAATAGAAATATTTATAGCGGGAAGCATATCTAATTCTCCTTAACATCCCTGTCCCACGTCAATACTCCTGCGGGCTCAAAACGGAACTTACCGCAGGAATCCTTGCTTTTTGATTATCACGCCCATTTAGTTACTCACGATTAATAATCGAGTAACGGGCAGTGAACTCGTTTTCTTCCTTAGATAATTAAATATTTTATTTGGACAACCCCAACATAATTTGAATATTTAACAACTTTCTCCAATAGTTAAGCGTTTATAAATGTTTATAAGTATGGTGTTCATTAGGCTATTATTCATTATCTCCTTTTTGATAAAGAATAGATTATTTAAGAACGTGCTATCCAGAGAAGTGAACTTCTCAAGATTTTAGAGATAAGTAATTTCTTCGCGGCAGTACGTCCTTGAAATTTTAAAGGAAAGGAGTTAAGGAATGTCTCATCCAAATTTGCCTAATATTACACCTGATATTTCAATAACCCGAGCTGATGTTATTAACTTACTTCTCGCTTCTATAGCAATGGAAGAATTAAGCTTAGCCCATATTTTGAATGCTGAGGGTGAAAAGATTCAGTATGTTCTTGGAACAATTCCTGGTATTTCCGGATTGTCTCCAGCTGCATCGCTTGATGATCTTTTAACAATTAATACTAGTGTACAAGATACTATAGCGATGTCTATTAAGAAGGAATTGTTATTAGACAATAAATTAAAACAAATTACCAATTTAGTTGGACCTGGGGGAGCTACTGGGCCGACGGGGCCACCAGGGCCGACGGGACCTACTGGGCCTACAGGGCCAACAGGTGCAACAGGACCGACTGGACCTACTGGACCAACAGGACCTACTGGACCAACAGGGCCGACTGGACCAACAGGACCGACTGGACCGACGGGACCTACTGGACCTACTGGACCGACGGGACCAACAGGTGCAACAGGGCCGACTGGACCAACAGGACCTACTGGACCAACAGGTGCAACAGGACCGACTGGACCAACAGGACCTACTGGAC
>JAAYHP010000149.1 GCA_012735355.1 Lysinibacillus sp.
AAAAACAAAATTGATATAAACTCTTTAGATTTTATTTTCAATCGAATGATTGATACGATTACCAATTCGAAAAAGGACATTTTTATTATAAGCGAACAAAGCCGCAAAAGCTTTGAAGAAATGAAAATCGAATTGGAATTAATTAAGCAAAAATTGAAGATTGTTATTACAAAAAGCGATATGTTAACCCGTCAAACTCAGCTCGCAAAGAAGCGATTAGTTGAAGTGAGCAAAAACTTTGATAAGTTTACTGAACAGCAAGTGAGAGAAGCTTATGAAAAAGCTAACGACTTACAAATTCAGCTTTCTTTATCGGAAGCGGAAGAAAAAAGTTTACGGGAAAAGAGGGATGACCTTGAACGGCGATTAAAAGTATTATACGATACAATACAGCGTGCTGATCATATTGTAAATCAAGTGAATGTTGTATTAAATTATTTAACTTCCGATTTAAAAATCGTTGGTGCTGCTTTAGAAGAAGCGAAATTGAAACATGAATTTGGCATCAAAATTATCGCTGCTCAAGAAGAGGAAAGAAAAAAATTATCCCGTGATATTCATGATGGGCCTGCTCAAATGATGGCGAACGTGTTGATGCGAGCGGATTTAATCGAAAGGACGTACCGAGAAAAGGGCGTCGAGGCAGCTATGAGAGAAATTGTCGATTTAAAATCAACGGTAAGAGATGCCTTATCCGAAGTGCGTCGTATCATCTATGATTTACGACCAATGGCGCTGGATGACCTTGGAATTGTTCCGACGCTAAAAAAATATTTATCTACAATGATGGAATATAATAGAGACGTTGAAATCCATTTTCAATCTTATAATAATGAAATTCGATTACCGTCGAACTATGAAGTCGCAATATTCCGATTAGTGCAAGAATGTGTAAATAATTCCATAAAGCATGGAAAACCTTCCGATATATGGGTTAAAATTGAATGGAATCCTAACAGTTTAAATGTTATTGTAAAAGATAATGGAAGCGGTTTTGACACGGACACCAAAAGAGAAAACTCCTTTGGCATTATCGGGATGAAGGAACGGGTAGAATTATTAAAAGGATTTATGGAAATAAAAAGCAAATTAGAAGAGGGTACAGTTGTTGTATTTAAAATTCCATATCCAAATGATGAGCAAAAAATAGAACTGTAATTAACCACTAGTTTAGGGGGAATGCTTTATGACAAGAATTATTATTATTGATGATCACCAATTATTCCGCGAAGGTGTCAAACGAATTTTAGAATTTGAAGAAACTTTCAAAGTGGTTGCAGAAGGCGATGATGGTAGCGACATCATTGGTTTATATAGAGAACATTTACCAGACGTTGTATTAATGGATATAAACATGCCAGGTAAAAATGGAGTTGAAGCAACAGCAGAGTTAATTGCAGAATTCCCTGATGCAAAAGTAATTATGCTTTCAATTCATGATGATGAATCTTACGTTACTCATGCATTAAAATCTGGAGCTCTAGGTTATATGTTAAAAGAAATGGATGCCGACGAAATCGTTGAAGCTATTAAAGTTGTTGCGAACGGTGGCTCTTATTTACATCCGAAAGTGACGAAAAATCTTGTTGCAGAATTCCGTCGCTTAAGTGAGCATGAAAATAAAGGTAATTTCCATCAAACGGAAATTCGTCGTCCATTCCATTTATTAACGAAGAGAGAATGTGAAGTGTTACAATTATTAACGGATGGACAATCTAACCGAGCTATTGGGGAAACGTTATTCATTTCTGAAAAAACAGTGAAAAACCATGTTTCGAGTATTTTACAAAAAATGAATGTAAACGATCGTACTCAAGCTGTAGTAACAGCTATTAAGAACGGTTGGGTTGAAGTTCGATAAATATTTGTGCTGCAAGGTTGAAATTACATAGAAGGATGAATTGATGACGAACGGGGCGAGTTCTTCGTTCGTTTTTTCTTTTGCGGGTGAGTGAGGAGAGCTCGAGTGGTTGATGTAAATGCTTAAGATGCGGGTGTAAGTTCCTAAGGGAGAAGAGTAAGCGCCTAAAAGAGAGTTGTAAACGCCCAAATATAGGTGCTATGCGCCCGAAAGAGTGGTGTAAACGCCCGAATAGTGGAGTTATGCGCCCGAATCGAGTGTCTATCCGCCCGAAAGCAGCAACTAAACGCCCGAAAAGAGCGTGTATCCGTCCGAGTGAGAGGGGCAACCAATTGCCCAAGCAAATTAGATATGTCAACACCATGCGGAGATGCTACCCGCCCGCGTAAAAAGCCTGAACACCCGAGCAGTAGTTATGTTCATCCGAAAGCAAATATTAATCATACAAAAATTTATGTAAGTACTTGCAACTATCTACTTTGTCATATCGTCATAAGAAGAAAATGAAAATCCCTTTTTCGACAAAATTAACGTCGATAGAAATTATTGATGATATTATGCTACTATATTGCGCGGGAGGTTAAATGACGATGAAAAAATGGTTAACAGTAGTAGTTGCAGCACTTTTGCTCTCTGCTTGTGGTAATACAAAAGAATCAGACACAGCACAACTATCTGAAAAAAATGAAGAAGCGATTGTTGGTTTTGAAATGATGGGTGGCACTATTGAAGAAGCAACAAATGTACCGGAAGATGAAAAAGTAAAAATTATTGCTGCTTTTGATGAATATATTGCTTCCTTTAATGCGAAAGACATTGAGCGATATGGAAAAATCCTTTCAAAAAATCCTCAAGGGTTCAATTATGATGAAGAAATGGAATTTATCCAATCTACTTTTGAAAATTATGATGTAAAAAGACTCGATTCTGACGTGACGATTGTGAAATATGATGAAAATGTAGCGCAAGTTTTTGCGAATATTGATACACAAACGAAAGATCTTGAATCGAATGTCGATTATTATTATAGTGGCCGACAAGTAACAGTATTTGTAAAAGAAGACGACGATTGGAAAGTATCCAGTGTGTATTATATTGGAAATCAATCAGATGAAAATCCTCATGGGGAAAATGAATAAAAGGAAATTTTCTCCGTGAATTATTTAAGTTAAGCATTTCGTGGAGTCATTTTGCGAAATGCTTATTTTTTTATTAACAATAGAAGGACATTCTTGTATTATATTTTCATAGGAGTGTGGAAAATTGCATGAGCATAGCAGTCATCACAGACAGTACGGCATATTTAACCCCCGAAGAGCGCGAAAAATATAATATTCATATGATTCCGTTAAGCGTCAATCTGGAAGATGGTGTTTTTGAGGAAGAAATTGAAATACAAGCGGGAGAATTTTACGATAAAGTCCGCCAATCGAAAGTTTTTCCAAAAACAACACAACCACCGATTGGCAAATTTGTAGAGTTATTTGAAACATTGGCAAAAGATTACGATGAAGTAATTTGCGTACATTTGTCCAGTGGAATCAGTGGAACCTTTCAAGGTGCGTTGCAAGCAGGTGCAATGGTTGAAGGGATTGAAGTGCACGGCTTCGATAGCGAGGTTTCTTGCGCACCTCAAGGATATTATGCGGTGCAAGCTGCAAAAATGGCCGAGGAAGGAAAAACATCTTCAGAAATATTAGCACGATTAGAAGAGATAAAAAAAGAAATGCGTGCTTATTTCATTGTTGATGACCTTGCTCACTTGCAACGGGGAGGGAGACTCTCAGCTGCAGCAGCAATCGTCGGAGGATTATTGCAAATTAAGCCAGTACTTCGTTTTAATAATAAAGTAATCGTTCCATTCGAGAAAATTCGAACGAAGAAAAAAGCAATTCTCCGGGTGGAAGAAATGCTTGCGGAAGATGCAGCAAAATATGACCGCATTTACGCAATGGTAATCCATGCTAATTGCGAAGAAGAAGCGAAGGAATGGATGAAAAAATTATCCGAAAAGTTCCCGAACGTGGAATTCCATTTCAGCTATTTTGGTCCTGTGATTGGAACCCACTTAGGTGAAGGTTCGTTAGGCCTTGGTTGGATACCTGTAAAGTAACAAGCCTCTACTATTTTTAGTAGAGGTTTTTTTATATAGGGAAAGGAGGAAAAAACATTCAAACTCGTAAAAAACCATTCATTTAAAACATATAAAGGAATCCTCGTTGAACCGGAAATTCGTGATTTTTACATTGGACGAATCTCGTCGAAGGAAATGGCACCTTTTTCTCAAGAAAAAATAGATAAATATATAGAAAAAAGCTATTTTAAAGAGAAGCCTGCTATTGCAATAAAATTTGCTAACGACTGGTTGCGTCGAAAAACTTACTTTTGCAATCGCTGCCATAATTCAAATCAGCAAGAGTTTGTAGAATTTGAATGTGCCCGCTGTGAAACAATTTGTGTTTATTGTAGGCACTGTATCAACATGGGGAGAATGAGTAGCTGCACTGGGCTCCTTCTTTGGAATGGGCCAATCCCAAATTTCAGTAAAAAGCATGTTTTTAATTGGGAAGGTTCTTTTACACCGTTGCAGCAAAAAGCTTCCGAAGAACTGAAAGGAAGCATTATTCAAAAGCGCAACCATTTGCTACATGCCGTTACCGGAGCTGGTAAAACTGAAATTCTCTTTCCAGCTGTCTACCATTGTTTGAAGGAAGGGCTAAGGGTATGTGTTGCCACCCCAAGAACGGATGTGGTATTAGAATTATTCCCTCGTTTTCAAAAGGTTTTTCCTAATACTATATTTCACGCATATTACGGAAATGCCCCTAAACAATCTGGCCTTGCTCAATTAGTTCTAGCAACAACCCATCAACTATATCGCTTTGAAAATACCTTTGATGTCGTTATTGTCGATGAAGCGGATGCTTTTCCTTATACCTTTGACAAAACTCTCCAAAAGGCAGTTATTAAAGTGAAAAAAGATGATGCCCCAATTGCTCTCGTTACAGCAACCCCATCTGCAGAAATTTTATATAAAGTGAAAAAAGAAGGTTGGGGGTATTCCTTCATCCCAAAAAGATATCATGGCTATCCACTTCCTGTGCCGAGATACGAGCCCCTTTGGTTTTATGAAAAGCAAATAAATAAAGGGAGACTTCCGAAGAAATTAATAAAGTGGGTGGAAGAGAGATTGAAGCGAGACGAGCCATTTCTTATTTTCTTCCCAACGATTGGGCTCATGGAAAAAGCGACACCGTTATTTCGAAACCTTCACGAAAATATTGTAAGCGTCCATGCAGAAGATCCGAAACGGAAAGAAAAGGTATTGAAATTGCGAAAGGGAGAAGTACCAGGGTTACTTACAACAACGATTTTAGAACGAGGAATTACAATTAAAAATTTACAAGTGGCTGTCGTTGGTGCGGAATCGAAAATCTTCACTTCCAGTGCCCTCATTCAAATTAGCGGTCGAGTTGGAAGAAATGCAAATTTTCCTAAAGGGGATATCGTCTTTTTTCATCATGGAATCACTGTAGAAATGGATGCGGCTAGAATGGAAATTACCCGTTTAAATAAGAAGGGAATGGCGTTAGTATGAAACGTTATGAAGTTATGCATTGCCTCCTTTGCAACGGTCTGTTAAATGGAATCATTAATTGGAAGGAGTTATTATATAATCGATTTCCAAATACAATTTGCCCCCAATGTGAAGATAAATTTGAACCTTATAATAATGAAGAAGAGGCAGAAGTTTTTTCTCTTTATCAATATAATGAAGCGATGCAAGATTATTTTCATCGCTATAAATTTATGCATGATGTTTTGCTTGCTAAAGTATTCCGTAAACAAATATTCGAACATTTACACCATCGGAAAGAAAAAATTGTGCCTATTCCAATGCATCCAAAGAAATTAAAAGAGCGCACCTTTAGCCATGTAGATGAATTGTTGAAACAAGCGAACATTCCTTATGTCCATTATTTAGAAAAAATTACAATGGAGACACAAGGGGGGAAGACGAGGGAAGAGAGGTTAAAAACGCCTCAAATTTTCCGATTGAAGGAAAATGTGCAAGTAGCAAATGAAGAAATTCTCCTCGTTGATGACATTTATACGACAGGAACGACGATTCGCCATGCACAAAGATTATTAATGGATGCGGGTGCAAAATCGGTGAAGGCTTTTACGTTAATTAGGGTGTGAACTATACCCAAAATTTGAAAATTTTATGTAAAAGTAATTACTGATGATTAGTATTTTTTTATTAAATCATTTATTCTTTCATTTATTGTGTATAATAAACTTAAATAATATTAAAATTTAGAGATATTTAACTTATTAATACTCATTTTT
>JAAYHP010000150.1 GCA_012735355.1 Lysinibacillus sp.
AACATACACTCCCTTTGTTTTTGTTAACTATAAGTAAACTTTGTTCACCTATTGTTCATCTTGATAAATAAGTTATCAGAAAAATATATGAATTGCAAACATTTTTGAAAAATTTTTTATATTAATTTTTTTTATATCTCTAAACAAAAAAAAATCACACAGCAATAAACGACTGTGTGATTAAATGTATTGATTATTAAAATCCTGTCCAACCGATTTCTTTTGAAATTTGAACGCCACATTCTTTCAGCTCGATTACTATTTCAGAATCTGGTGCAGTATTAATTGAGCTTGAAAGACCAACTATAGTGATAACACCAAAAATTTCGCTATTGGCATTAAAAACGGGTGCAGCAATAGCACTTATTCCTTGTACAATTGTTCCATCTGT
This sequence comes from Lysinibacillus sp., assembly GCA_012735355.1. Taxonomy (GTDB): domain Bacteria; phylum Bacillota; class Bacilli; order Bacillales_A; family Planococcaceae; genus Ureibacillus. Next base: position 392 of record JAAYHP010000150.1, read on the forward strand.
CCAACTATAACCAAGCTCACGTTCTTTTTCCAACATTACTTTAAAATTATTAATCGCTTGAGGATCATTTCCTAATTCATGCTTGATTAGTTCATCCATTGCCTTTCCAGGTAAATAATTAGCAAACACCTTACCTGTTGCACTGTCTGTAATTCCAATTTTAGACCCGACTTTAATCCCAATATTTATTGGACCTGCACTTTCCTCCCAACTTGCAAAGAACGGCCCATCATCCCCAAACAAAGCAAAAGCACTAGTTTCGTTATACTTCTCTTTTAAACGAATTAAGTAAGGTTTTGCGATATCAACAATTTCAATCGAATTATATGCCTTTAAACCGAGCCTTAATATTTCTCTTCCAAGAATATATTTAGCATTCTCATCTTTCTCCAACATACCTGTTCGAACAAAACTGTTTAAATATCGATACAATTTACTTTTTGAAGTTTCGCATAACTCAGCTAATTTAGTAATGGAAATGGGCTTTTCTTCAGCTGCTACTAGCTGTAGAATTTTAACCCCCATCTCAATAGATTGTATACCCTGTTTGTCATTCGATTCCTAACAATTCCTCCTGAAGTAACGATGTTCACTATTGTTTAACTTCTTAACATAAAGATACCATATTTTGAGAAATTGTAGAAGAAATAATAAACCCCCAAGCTTAACCAACTTGGGAGTCTTTTAACGTATTCCAAAAATTTTTCAAATTATTTTTGACGCCACCAGGACCAAACTTAATTTTTTGACAATCTTTATTTAAAAAAGTTAAAAATTCAATAATGATTTTTCGACGACTAGCAATATTTGTAATACTTTTCTCGTAGAACCATGCATCAATAATATTGTATACTCCTCGATTAATACGGAAAACATCTTCACAATATTTAACAAATTGTAAATCAGGCAAATGAATTAAATAATCAATTTTTTTGTTATTAATCATAGCGTTAACCTCTCATTTAACTCCATGTTTTTGAGCCGTATTTTCGCATAGTTCACATCTTTTTTTATTTGTTTAATTAATTCAGCTAATGAAGGAAACTTTTTTTCATTCCGTATGAAAAATATAATTTTAACAATTAACTCTTTACCATATAAGTCTTCGTCGAAATCTAAAATATTCACCTCATAAGTCAAATGATTACCGTCGTCAATTGACGGTCTTTCTCCCACATTCATGACTCCAAGATGTCGTTCACCCTTGATGTGAACATAGACACCATAAACTCCTTTAGCTATAGTTGCCCTTGTTAACGAAATAGGTTCAATATTAGCAGTTGGAAAGCCAATTGTTCTCCCTAACTGTTTTCCCTTCACTACAACTCCTGTTATAGAACCGTAATGTGGATTAATTAACCGGCTCATATTCAAACAACTCCCCCTCCTACAACAATTCTTTGTTAACATTTAGTTAACTAAGTTCACAGTGGTTTTACATCAAAATAGCAAATTTAATAGCTTTTGTAAACGAAGATTCAGAAAAATTTATAAATTCAAATAAAGATTATTTACAACATATTCAGGATTTTATATTATTAACATATGGTAAATTCAGTTTACTATATGTGTATAAATAAGGAGGTCATAAAAAAATAAAATTTTATAATCAACTAAGTGGAAAAATTTAAAGACAAAGGGTTTTGGAAGAAATTAGTTCAAGGGAAAAGGGGGAATTTTTTTGACACCAATCAATGTAGTTGAAAAAATTAATAATTCTCGGTGTAATTCCTTTCACGGCATGATTGTATTTTGGTGTTCATTTATTATTGTTTTTGATGGGTATGATCTAGTTATTTACGGATCAGCATTATCTAGTATTTTAGCGGATTGGGGAATTACACCGAAGGAGGCTGGTTCTCTTCAAAGTTTAGCTTTATTTGGAATGATGTTAGGTGCTCTTATTTTTGGACCCTTAGCCGATAAGATCGGTCGAAAAAAGGTCATTTTAATTTGTGTAGCTATGTTTAGCCTTTTTACTGCGGGGATTATATTTGTAAATGACCCTACAACTTTCGGAATTTTCCGATTTATTGCAGGATTGGGGCTTGGTGGGGTTATGCCTAATACAGTTGCATTAACGACTGAATATGCACCTGGGAAATTGAAAAGCACATTAGTATCAATCATGTTCAGTGGTTATTCAATCGGGGGAGTACTTGCAGCTGGACTAGCCATTATCCTTATTCAGCCATTTGGATGGAAATCTCTATTTTTAGTTGGCGGTTTGCCATTATTAACACTTCCATTTATGTACAAACAATTGCAGGAATCACCGAGGTTTTTAATAAATCATAACAAAACAGCAGAATTAGTGAAAATTATAAAAAAGGTTGACCCGAGTTATAAATACCACGAATCACATACATTTGTGATGGATTTCAAAGAGGAAAAAGGTGTACCAATTATAAATCTATTTAGAAATAATCGCGCATTTAGTACTGTAATCTTCTGGATTGCCTTCTTTATGTGTTTATTAATGATTTATGGATTAAACACATGGTTACCTCAGTTAATGCAGGGGGCTGGACTACAAGTATCCGGATTAACATTTTTATTAGTCTTAAACTTTGGAGCGATTTTTGGAGCGATTTTTGGCGGACAATTAGCAGATCGTTTCGGTTCAAAATTGATCTTATCAATTTTCTTCCTAGCAGCAGCTCTATCACTAACGTTACTAGGATTAATTGATAATTTATTGGTAATGTACATTTTAGTGGCAATTGCCGGTGCAACAACAATTGGTACTCAAATTGTAATGAACGCCTACATTTCGCAGTACTATCCTGTTGAAATGCGTTCAAGCGGGTTAGGTTGGGCTCTAGGTGTAGGTCGTTTAGGTGCCATAACTGGTCCGATGATAGGTGGTTTACTAATGACAATAAGTCTACCATTCTATCAGAACTTTTTAGTATTTGCGATTCCAGGTGCTATCGCATTTGTCATGATTATTTTAGTGCTAGAAAAGTATTCTGCACCATCTCAGCAGAAAGCACTTATTAACACTGATTTGGCTATTGAAGAAGGAATAAGAGTAAAAAATTAAGGGGGCTTTATAAATGACAACCTCAATTACTGAAAAACAAGCTTTATTTAAACAAGCTTTAGGGAATTATCCTACTGGGGTAACGATTATCACAACAACAACTGAAGAAGGTACACCTGTTGGATTAACGGTTAACTCATTTGCATCAGTATCTTTAGACCCTTTAATGGTCCTTTGGTCAATTGATCATAAAGTTTCTTCTCTGGAAACATTTAAAAACAGAGGTAAATTTGCAATTCACATTTTGGCAGGAGAACAACAAGAATTATGTTCAACATTTGCAAGTAAAAATGTGGATCGTTTTAGCAAGTGCAATTGGTCGTTATCAGAAAGAGAACTACCTATTATTGAAGGTGCATTTGCTGTATTAGAATGTGAAACTCATCAAGCGGTTGAGG
>JAAYHP010000151.1 GCA_012735355.1 Lysinibacillus sp.
CACCTATTTCTATTTTCCACAGTTTAGTTGGAAAAAGAAAAGTTTTATTTGAATCAGCGACAAAACATGAAGAAAGCGGAAGATATTCCTTTATCGCTGTAAATCCTATAGCGGAATTAAAAGGGAATAACGAAAGCTTTTCATTCATGGGTAAAGATGGAGTGGAGAAGAGTGAGGAAGGTGCCGTATTACAAAAATTGCGAGAATTAATTCCTATTTCTTATGAAAAATATCCATTTTCATTTTTTGGTGGTGCGATTGGATATTTTAGTTACGACACGGCTTTTTATAATGAAAACATCGGAGATTTTTTACCTGATGAACTAAATATGCCGGATGTGCATGTTTATTTTTACGATACATTTATCGTGATTGATCATTTAAAACAAACGGTAACGATCGTTGCTATCGATTTATTCGATGAAGGCCGAACGGAAAAAGAAATGAATGAAATCATTTCACATATTGAAGAACAAATTAAAAAAGGATCGACTTTCATTGAGGATGGAATGTGTGCCATTGAATTCGAGCCAACGATTGAAAAAGAAACATTAATTAAAATGGTGGAAAAGGCAAAGCAGCATATTGAAAATGGTGACATATTCCAAGTAGTGCTTTCCCAACGAATGAAGTCATCTTTTACAGGGAATCCTTTTTCCCTCTATCGTAAACTAAGAACTTCTAATCCATCTCCTTATATGTTTTATATGGAATTTGATGATTATACAATTTTCGGTACTTCCCCGGAAAGTTTAGTGAAGGTGCAAGATCGAAAGGTGACAACAAATCCGATTGCAGGAACGAAACCTCGAGGAAAGACAGAGGAAGAAGATATAAAAATTGAACAATTGCTTCTAGAAGATGAAAAGGAAATTGCAGAACATCGTATGCTCGTTGATTTAGGAAGGAATGATATTGGTCGAGTATGTAAAATCGGTACAGTCCAAGTTTCAAAATACATGACGATTGAACGGTATAAATACGTAATGCATATTGTGTCAGAAGTTATTGGCGAATTAAGAGATGACGTTCATGTTATCGATGTGTTAACAAGTTGCTTACCTGCAGGAACTGTATCTGGGGCTCCGAAAATTCGTGCCATGCAAATTATTAATGAGCTGGAACAATATAAACGGGGCGTTTATTCAGGAGCCATCGGTTATATTTCTGTGAACGGCAACATGGATTTAGCCCTTGCCATACGAACGATGATTATAAAAGACAAAGAGGCTTACGTTCAAGCAGGAGCTGGCATTGTTTATGATTCCGTTGCTGAGATGGAATATGAAGAAACGATTAATAAATTGAAAGCATTATTGGAGGTGCAACGATGATTTTACTAATCGATAACTATGATTCATTCACATATAATTTATATCAACAAATTGCAATCTTAGGTAAAGAAGTTGTGGTCTATAGAAATGATAAAATCACCATCGATGAAATTCGCACATTGAATCCTGAAGCCATTGTGCTTTCACCTGGTCCTGGTACACCTTTTGATGCAGGTATTACTATGGATATTGTGAAACAACTTTACACCGAATTCCCAATTCTCGGTATTTGTTTAGGTCATCAATCGATCGCAGCCGCTTTCGGTAGTGAGATTGTGCAAGCAAAACATATCATGCATGGAAAGTTATCTTTATTAAACTATGAGCAAAAGGGATTGTTTAAAGATTTCGAAGAGGAAATTGAAGTGATGCGATATCATTCCCTCGTAATTAAACAAGATACTTTGCATGAGGATTTGGAAGTGTTGGCAACATCGAAAGAAGATGGTGAAATTATGGCCATTCAACATAAAAACTATCCTCTTTACGGATTGCAGTTCCATCCAGAATCTATCGGAACACCTGCAGGCACAAAAATGGTAGAAGTATTTTTACAACAGGTATAATTAAAAATATACAGATGATTTGAAAAAGATTTTCAAAAAAGAAGCATGAACTATTCCCCTTATGGATAGTCCATGCTTTTTTATTTATAAAGTTATAAATATTTCTTAATTTCTTCCTCGAACCTGGATGGTTTTTCAAAGGGAGCGAATCTTTGAACAACTTCTCCGTTTCGATCTACTAAAAACTTCGTAAAGTTCCACTTTACTTTTGAGCTTAAAACCCCTTTTTTCTGATTCGTCAAAAATTGAAACAAAGGATGGGCATTTTCTCCATTTACGAAGACGATTTCATGAATGGGGAAAGTGACACCGTAATTGAGGCGACATGCTTCTTCTGCATCAAGCGCTGAAGCTAACTCTTGTTTAAACTGGTTGGATGGAAATCCTAATACGATAAAGCCTTGATTTTTAAACTTTTGATACAATGCTTCTAGCTCTTTAAATTGGGGAGTGAAGCCGCAATTTGTTGCGGTGTTCACAATTAACATCACCTGTCCTTTATATCGCTCTAATGCATAAGTTTCGCCCCCTGTAGTTGTAACTTCAATATCGTAAATGTTCATTTTCCTTCCCTCGCTTATATTCGTATGGATGGCTTTTCATATTATGAACTTTTTGATTGATTAACATTAGTGTACCCGCTAAAAGAAATGCTGTAACGATAAAAGCACTAATAAATGCAATAACACCATTCCACCCCCAAGTGGCCCAGAAAAATCCACCGGTTGTACCACCAATGCTTGAACCGAAATAGTAGGCAAATAAATAGAGGGAAGAGGCTTGCGCTTTATCCTTTTTTGCACGATGGCTAACCCAGCCGCTCGCAATGGAGTGGGAGCCGAAGAAACCAAAAGTAAAGACAACAATGCCTAATATTTTAATAAATAGATGAACAGGTAATGTGAGTAAGGCGCCAGACAACATAATTAATATTCCAGCAAACAAAACCTTTTGTCGACCAAATTAATCAGAAAGACTGCCGAACCAAGCCGAACTAAAAGTCCCGACTAAGTAGACGATAAAATTCCAACCGACAATCGTTGTGCTTAAGTTTTAC
>JAAYHP010000017.1 GCA_012735355.1 Lysinibacillus sp.
GCTCGAGTCGGGCCCGTGGAAAGCGTCCCCGGAACGGAAATCAATTTTCAGTTTAATATCAAAAACTCATCATTTTCTTTTAAGAGAAAATGATGAGTTTTTACTTTTGTCCCAACCTCTTTTCATTACTCTTTATTCTTGCTTTTAAGCATTTTCCTGCTCCCGTTGTTCGCGAACGAGTTGCCATTGTTCTTTTGCCATATCTATTAATTTTGGTTCTCCGCCGTGTCTTTGACTTTCCAGCACTTTCGAGAAGAATCTTGTTGCATTTTCGAAATCACCAATTCTTCTTGAAAGCTCGGCAACCATATACATGACACGAGTACTACTCATGCCAGTACCAGCATAATCTTCAGTTGAGAAGGAGTCTAAATACAAGTCTCTAGCAATTTTTAAAAAACGTAATTCTTGTTCTTCGTTTTCAACGGTACGATAAAGCCACGCAATGCGAAGTGCAAGTCCTGCTAAAGCGACATATTTTTCCTTTTTTAAATTTCCACAAACGAGTGCTAACTGATATGCTTGCAGAGCTTGGGAAAGGGTACGTTCTCCATTAAAGCTGTGAGGTACCCATTTACTTGTAATTTGTTCTTCGATTTTTTCTCGAATTCCTGGAGCAAAATATTTTGTAAAATCTTCTGTAAATGAAAAGCCGCAATGTTCACATACAAATACGTTATAGTATAATGCATTGACGTTTGAGTCAGTATAAATTGGTCGGAAATCTGTATCTGTACTTTCGACTTTAATAAACTTTGATCTCACTTTTAATGATGGGAATGTTTTTTTACAATAAATACACTCCACTTGTTTTTCATAAAAAGGGGAAACTTTTACTGAATTGTCCATTCGTTACTACCTCCTATAGTAGCAATGCTTTAAGACTATTATATAGCAATAGAAAGCGTGTTTGTTATACTAATTATTTATTGAGGCGGTTTCATTGTTTTTTTCTATATTCCACTGTTATTATATAGTTTAAGGAAGGTGAATGGGATGAATACTGAAAAGACAGTAATCGAATTAACTGAAGCTGCTGCGTTTCGTGTGAAAGAAATGGCAAAACATAATGAAGAAGAAGGTTCTTATTTACGCATTGCCGTTCATGGAGGTGGTTGCAGTGGTCTTACTTACGGAATGAATTTTGATAAAAACATTAATGATGATGATTATATAGATGAACAACACGGAATAAAAATTTTAGTTTCTAATACGGATGCACCCATTTTAATGGGAACAAAAATTGATTATAAGCAATCATTAATGGGTGGAGGATTCACGATCGACAATCCAAACGCCATCGCTTCATGTGGCTGCGGTACATCCTTCAGAACGGCGAAAGTTGAAGGCACACCGGAAGTTTGTGATTAATAGATATTTATATAAACGATGATAAGGGATTGTGAATGACAGAAAAATTGGGTGTATACACAATCCTAAAATTTTATAATAACAACCCTAAATGCTAAAAAAGGGTGTGATTAACGAGTCTCTTTGATTTGTGATTTTGCTAAATTACAAATTAAGGAGGCTTTTTTATTTTAAGGAAAGAAAACGTAGATGATTTTAATTATTGGATAGCTTGTTTTCATTGTTCAAAAAATATAAAGGGTACAGTAAAATAATTGTAATATTGGGCGAAGGGTGATTGGGTATGAAAAAAGAACGAGGGAAAGTTTGGTTAGGAGCAGGAGCTGTTGTAGTGAATTCAGAAGGGAAATGGCTCGTTGTCAAAAAGAAATATAGCGGTTTAAAAGGGGTATGGTCGATTCCAGCAGGGTTTGTCCAAGAAGGCGAAACGGCGGATGAAGCGGCACTAAGAGAAATAAAAGAAGAAACAGGAATTGATTGTGTTGTTACGGGAATGGTTGGATTTCGGACAGGCGTAATTCGTGGAGAAGTAAGCGACAATATGGCAATCTTTGCTTGTAAACCAATTGATGAAACACAGCCCATTTCTATCCAAGAGGAAGAATTATTTGATGCGAAATGGTTATCCGTTGAAGAACTATTAACGGGTGGTGAAGCCTCTCTTATGATACAAGGAATCGCAAGTGACAGACTCCTATTACATCAACTTTCAAAAAATGAAAGCATCAACCCTGGAGATTGGTTTCAATATACATCTTATCGAGTTTTTTTTAATAAATAAATTTAAATGTGTATTGTATAAAAGGTAGAGTCATATATTGGTGGAAAGTGCTCGAGCTACTTTATATAAAATAAACATTACTTTCATTTAAGATTAGGCTTTATAAAGATTGAGTGTTTCTTAAGAAACCCGCTATTTAATCCTTATATGGATGGAGGGAAATGATGAATGGACTTTCCATCGTAATCGGTGCCATTTGTATCCTCGTTATTGGCTATCGATTATATGGCTACTTCTTTACGAAAAAAGTATTGTTAATTAATGACAAAACGCCAACTCCAGCCCATGAATTAAATGATGGACAAGATTATGTGCCGACGAATAAATGGGTAGCTTTTGGACACCATTTTGCAGCCATTGCGGCAGCTGGTCCTCTCGTTGGTCCGGTTCTTGCTGCCCAATTTGGCTATTTACCTGGACTGCTTTGGTTATTGATTGGGGCTGTTATCGGTGGTGCGGTACATGATGCTGTCGTATTGTTTGCATCGATGCGTAAAAAAGGTAAATCCTTATCTGAAGTAATGAAAGAGGAACTCGGTCCTGTAGCAGGCTTTTGTACGGGACTTGCGATGCTCTTTATTATTACGATAACGATGGCTGGCCTTTCGATGGTAGTGCTTGGTGCGTTGGAAAGAAATCCATGGGGAACTTTTGCAGTAGCGATTACAATCCCGATTGCAATGCTTATAGGAATTGCTTATAAAAAGACTGGTAACCTAGTAGTTACATCTGCCATTGGTTTTCTTTTATTAATGATTGGTGTCTTCATGGGTCCATACATTCAAGGAACAGTACTTGGAGATTGGTTAACTTTTGATCGCCAAACCCTTGCAATTATTTTACCAATATATGCTTTCTTTGCTGCCGCGTTGCCTGTATGGTTTTTACTAGCGCCAAGGGATTATTTATCGAGTTTTATGAAGATCGGTGTATTTATTGCTTTAATTGTTGGTGTGTTTTTTGTAAATCCAGTGATTCAATTTCCAGCAGTGACTGAATTTATTCATGGTGGCGGTCCAATCATCGCTGGTCCTGTTTGGCCATTTGTTTCAATTACGATTGCCTGTGGTGCGATTTCAGGGTTCCATGCTTTCATTGGGTCAGGAACGACACCGAAAATGCTAGATAAATGGGAAGATATTCGTGTTGTTGGTTTCGGGGCAATGCTAGTTGAAAGTTTAGTAGGTGTGATGGCGTTAATTGCAGCAACAGCCTTACATCCAGCTGATTACTTTGCAATTAATGCAGCACCAGCAGTATTTGCAACGCTAGGAATGGAAGTAGTTAACTTACCGCACCTATCTCAATCGATTGGAATTGATTTAGAAGGAAGAACGGGCGGAGCGGTATCCCTTGCTGTTGGAATGACCCAAATTTTTACTGGCATTCCGTGGTTTACAGGAATGAGTAGCTATTTCTATCAATTTGTCATCATGTTTGAGGCGGTATTTATTTTAACAGCTATCGATGCTGGAACACGGGTAGCACGTTATTTAATCCAAGATTTCGTAGGGGATGTCATAAAGCCTTTAAAGCGCACAGATTGGTTACCTGGAACAATTTTTGCTAGTGCATTAGCATGTTTCATGTGGGGCTATTTATTGTATACAGGAGAAATTGGACCAATTTGGGCACTATTCGGCGTATCGAATCAGTTGATGGCTTCGATTGGTTTAGTGATTGGTGCAACGGTTATTTTAAAAATGGCCTCGAGACGCATTTATGTACTAACATGTATCGTCCCGCTTGTTTACTTATATATTACTGTTAATGTTGCCGGAGTTTGGATGATAAAGAACGTTTATTGGAACGCAGCTTCATCGGGCTTTTCTGTATTAAACGGTGTATTGTCTATTATAATGCTAATATTAGGCCTCATTGTAGTAATTACAGCTATGAAAACATGGATTAAGTTATGGAATAGTCCAAGGTATGTAAAAGGAAGAGCAATAGGAGCAGCTTAATTTTAAAGTCTAGCATTCGAATTTTGAATGCTAGACTATTAATATATTTTGACTTTTCGTTTTTCCATTTGAAAGGATAACCTAATTAGGGTAAACTAGGGAAAGGAAAACGGAGGTCATACATACATGGGTGGTTCAGTTTCAATCGTTCAATTAATCATTTCAATTGTGCTATTTTTCGTCATGTTTTTTGGAATTGGTTTCTTACTAAATATGCTCCTTCGTATGACGTGGTTAATGGCTATCGTGTATCCTATCGTCGTAATCTTTATTATCGATGAAGTGAGTTTTCTAGATTACATTTTTAAACCAACGAGTGCTTGGCCCGCTTTGTGGGATAAAATATTATCACTTCAAGTGGTAGATATTGCAATTTTATCTGGCGGATTTGCTGGTGCAATCGTTGCAGGAATTGTGATGATTATTTTAAGAAAAAGCGGATATCGAATGTTCTAATGGAAAAAGGATGAGGTTGGGACATATAGCTAATTTAATTAAGAATCAGTGAAGAAGCATAGTAAAAAAATGATATGCAACGAAAATTGATTGGAGTGACGGGGCGACTCCAACGGGAACAGCCCGAAACTCGAGACC
>JAAYHP010000152.1 GCA_012735355.1 Lysinibacillus sp.
AAGGAAGCTCGAGCCGGGCCCGCGGAAAGGGTCCCCGGAACGAAATTTAAATTTTAATAACATACACTAGCATTGCACTAATTAAATCTGATGATTCAAAATACTAAGAATGTTCAATTTTTTATTGATTTCGAAACAAAAAAATCCTTTACAATGGAAGTACAGGTGGTTCCTGTCCAAATCCAATCGTAAAGGATAAACGTTATGGACAAGAATACACTAATTTCATCATTTGGTAAATGGGTTTCACCCATAAATATTCAAAAACTTAGCGAACAAGTCAAAGAATTGAAACAGGACTATTACACAAAAAAGCTGACAACAGAAGCCTATATTAAACTTTTATTGGTAGCCCAGCTGCTCGAATTTAAGAGCTTAGAGGAAATGAGTGATGCACTTGTAGACGAAGATCTTCAAAAAGCACTCGGATTTGAATCGATAAGTGCCTCTCAGCTATCCCGAAAATACAATCAGATCAACCCACTAATTCTTGCAAATTTGTTCTTGGATCTTGTTTGGAAAATTCAACGGTACCATTATAAAACCGGAAAGAATATGCCACTGAAAATCATTGATTCAAGTACACTCCCGTTGAATTTGACCAATTATAAATGGGCAAAATTCCGTAAAACAAAAGCTGGTGTAAAGCTACACTTACGGCTCGTTTTCATGGATAAAGACACCGTCTATCCTGAAAAAGCAGTGATTACGACAGCAAAAGAACATGACCGAAATCAACTCGAAGTCCTAGTGGATGATAAAGAAGCCATGTATGTGTTTGACCGCGGTTATGTGGACTATGAACGTTTTGATCGGATGACAGATGATGGCTATTTCTTCGTTTCAAGACTGAAGAAAAACGCAGTCATTCGTGAAGTCTATACATTTTCACTTCCTGATGATTGTCACGTTCTATCCGATAAAATGGTCTACATTGGTACCACACAAAATCGTACTGAAAATGTCTTTCGTCTACTAGAAGTTATGGACACAAAAGGGAACTTACTTCGTTTCATCACCAACCGATTTGATTTAAAACCAGAAGAGATAAGTGATATTTACCGATCTCGCTGGGCTATTGAACTCTTTTTCAAATGGCTCAAGCAACACGTAGAAATTAAGCACTTTTATGGAATGAGTGAAACAGCTATTCAAAATCAAATTTTCTTAGCCTTTATCACGTATTGCTTACATGTTCTCATTCAATTGGAGATGAAAAGTAAGAAATCTCTACTTCGAATTACTCGTTGGTTAAAGAGAGCTCTGTGGAAACCAGCTTATGTTTGGTTGCGAAAATTTGATGGGCGAGCCAGTCCATAATCTCCCTTTTGTCGTTGTCGCTCTGGTTTAACTGTATATATTTACCAAATGGGCAGTGCCACCTTTCTTTAGGTTTTGTCTTTTTGGCACAAATTCACAAAAATTTATTAACAGAAAATTCTAACTGTATTTATGCAATGCTAATGAGTTAAAATATATTAATCGCTTTATTGTCAGTACAGCAAAGAAAAAAATAGTTGAAAAAGAAATGTTAACACAAATGTTAATCGAATATCTGAAATTATGTGTGAAAGATAATAAATTTATCGAATTTGATAGAGTAGGTTTTTACAATAATTTGATTAATATTATTAAAAATGAATTTGATAAGTAAGCGTAAAATAACGCCCACGAAAAAACACGTGGGCGTTATTTTACGCTTACCTTGCTATTATACCTGTAAAGTTTACACATTAAAGCGCCCATAAGATGAGCATAATAAATATAAAA
>JAAYHP010000153.1 GCA_012735355.1 Lysinibacillus sp.
GCATGTCTAATTGGACTGCCCGTTTTTAATTATCGATTATTTTTTTGTTTTGCCAATTTTTTTAGTGAAATGTTTAAAAATAGTAAATAAGAAAGTGTTAAAGTGACCGTCGTTAAAATAAGTCCTTTCCATTCCCAATTGTTATAAATGGGTCCGACAAGAGTACTTCCTGATGCAACGCCTATATAATAGGCTACTAAATAAAGGCTAGATGCACTTCCTTTTAAATGGGTAGCCGTTCTATTTACACTTGCTGCCGTCAATGAATGGGAAGTAAAAAAACCGAAACAAATGACACATAGACCAAGTAACACTACAAATAGGGAAGAATTTAGTGTGCATAATACACCGAAAGATAATAAAAGGATGGCAATCGTACGCACTCTTTCCAATGTGAATTTATTCGATAAAAAGCTAGCAATCGGTGCACCAATGACTCCAAAAGCATAAGCAAAATATAATATAGATATGGAATCTAGTGCCATTGAAAAAGGTGGTTTCGCTAAATGGAAAGGGAGATAAGTCCACGTTCCTGTAAAAGTAATTTGTAACACAATCCCTAATCCGAACATAACGAGTAAAATAGGATCTTTTAAATGATAACCAAACCCTTTTATATCTTCTCGAAAGCTAACGGTGCTTGGAACAAAATATTTCGATTTTGGTAATGTAATAAGCACGAAAAGGAATACGCCGATTCCGAAAAAGAGTATGATCGTAATCGCTAATTGCCAGTTATATGATTCTGAAAAATACCCTGCAAGAAATCGTCCAATCATTCCTCCAAGAGCATTACAAGAAATATAAATGGATGTTGCAATATGGCTAACTTTCGATTCAATTTCCTCGCCAATATAAGCTAAGGAAGCCGCTGGAACTCCAGCTAAAGTAAAGCCTTGTATCAATCGAAGCAAACTAATCATCCAATATTCATCCACAAAAGGCATGATGATGAACGGTATGATTGATTAAAGGATAGAACATTTAATAAATAACGATCGTCCTTTTCGATCCGATAAAAATCCTAAAATGATTAGCCCAAAAATAAGTGAAAGTGTAGGAAGTGACATTGATAAACTGGAATAAGTCACCGGTATAGAAAACTCTTTCACAAAAACTGGGATAAGTGGTTGAAAACTGTAGAAAGCAGCAAAAATAAATGCTGAAGCTAATCCTAGACTTGCAACAATTCTCCAAAATCCTATTTCATTTCCCCGATACCCCTTTGTTTCCATAAACATACACCCACCTACATAGACTAAAACGGACACTACTACTAGTGCCCGTAAACCTCTATTAAACTATTATTTACCCATTCCAAACGGTAACCATAAAGACATTTGAGGAACTAAAATAGTTACTATTAAGAATGCAATCATTAACACAATAAAAGGAATTACTCCACGAACGACAGTACCGAGCTTTTCTTTTGCCACTCCGGCTACAACGAATAAGTTTAATCCGACAGGAGGGGTAATCATACCAAGTTCTAAGTTGATTACCATAATGATAGCAAAGTGATATAAGTTAATGTCAAAGTGAGCTAAAATTGGTAGTAGAATTGGTAAAGTTATTAATATAATCGATACCGCTTCTAAGAACATACCTAAAACGAAGAATAAAATGTTTACAATGAATAAGAAAATCCACTTATTCATACCGCTTTCAGCAATCCATGCACCAACTTGTTGTGGAATTTGAGCGTTCGTTAAATATAAAC
>JAAYHP010000018.1 GCA_012735355.1 Lysinibacillus sp.
CGTAAAAATTTATGGTCTCTTTTTGGCGTTGCAATAATATAACCTCGAATAATTAATTCTTTCGTCATTTCTTTTGCCTGCTCTTTTAAAGCAAGTTCACCAATTTTTCCAGCAATGGTTTCTTTCGCTTGTTGTCTGAACAGCTCAGGAACAGGGCTTACGAGTTCATTTAATAAATTTTTTGTTTCATCGTTCCATAGGTGCAATGTTTTTTCAATATAATAGCTTTGCCAATCTAAATCTGATTTTCCGTCTTCTTTAGGCAATTGTTTTAAAAACTTTCGAAACATGAAAAATCCGCCAATTGCCATTAAGCTAACCATGATAAATGTCCAAAACACAATGAACCACATAAACCAATTTTCCAACTCGTTCACCTCTTTTATTCTCTCAATTATTATAACAAGGAAGTAACTATTTTCACCATATAAGTCTCTTTTTTTCATTGTTAACGATATATGATAAGTGAAAGGAGGAGGAGGAAATGGCGAATTTAACTTTTGAAAATGCCCATTTAAAGTTAGTTTTTCAATCAGGGATTGATGAGTATGGGGATCCAATCGTAAGTTCTAAAACTTATAGAAATCTTCGTTCAAATGTGACAGCAGAAAAGTTAGCTGCAGTTGTACAAGCATTAATGACTTTATCAAAGGATCCTGTACTATATGCATCGACTTCGAGAACAGAAAAAATTGAATTATAATGTTTAAGGAGGGAACATGATTGAATAAAGTACTCGAAATGAAATTTGATACAGCAAATGGTAAAGTGTTCACGATTAGCTTAAACAACCCTAAAGATAACTTGACTCCTTTAGAAGTATCAAATGCGATGCAAACGATAATTGAACAAGATGTGTTCCATAATGAAGGAGCAGCATTAGAATCCATCAAGCAAGCGCGAATAATCGATAAAAATATTACTGAAATTTTATAATACTATTTTATATCGACAAAGTCCGAGCAGGATTTTGTCGATTTTTTCTATGGAATTGTGTAGAAAAGTAAGATGAAAGGGGAGAGGAGAATGGAAGAGTGGATTATGCTTATTCAAGAAATCGGTTTTCCTGTTCTTGTTTCTTTTTATTTATTGCACCGAATCGAAACAAAGCTTGAAGCCATCTATTCCGTTCTCGTTCAATTGAAAGAACGATGAAAGAAAAAATTATTTAGAAAGGAAGATGATAGATTAGTGAAAAATATTTCACAAATTTGTTAAAAACTATTCAATACCAAAAGGTTTTACTATAAATCAACTTTCGTATAAGATAAACATAGGATTCCAAGGGAGTTGAAAGAGAAATGAGAAAAAAGAAATTATTATGCCTTACTTTTTTGTTGATTGTGGGGATGGTGTTAAGTGCATGCAGCAATTATAATTTTAAACCGACCATCCAATACAAAGTTCAAGATTTTACAGTAACAAATCATCGTGGAGAAACAGTTACATTGGAGAGCTTAAAAGGTGAACCTTGGATTGCTATGTTTATTTTCACGAATTGTACAACAATTTGCCAGCCGATGACGTATAATATGACGCTCATTCAAGAAAAGTTAGTTGAAAGAGGTCTAGAAGACTACAAAATTGTTGGTTTCTCCGTAGATCCGGCAAATGACACACCAGAGGCATTAACAAATTATTTAAGTTATTTTGAAGTTCCAGATGAATCAAAGTGGCATTTACTCACTGGATATGATCAATCATTTATCGAACAATTTGCAGTACAATCCTTTAAATCTTATGTTAAAATGCCGGAAGAGGGCGACCAAGTCATTCATGGATCGACATTTTATTTAGTCGATGAAAGCGGAGTTGCGGTAAAATATTACTCCGGCTATTCTGAAGAAGAAAATACTGGTAATGCAGTTCCATACGATGAAATTGCCATTGATGTAGAAACATTGATTAAAAATATGAAAAAAGATTAATAAAAAGAGGTTGGGACATATAGCTAATTTAATTAAGAATCAGTGAAGAAGCATAGTAAAAAAATGATATGCAACGAAAATTGATTGGAGTGACGGGGCGACTCCAACGGGAACAGCCCGAAACTC
>JAAYHP010000154.1 GCA_012735355.1 Lysinibacillus sp.
ACGCGAGCTGGGTTCAGAACGTCGTGAGACAGTTCGGTCCCTATCCGTCGTGGGCGTAGGAAATTTGAGAGGAGCTGTCCTTAGTACGAGAGGACCGGGATGGACACACCGCTGGTGTACCAGTTGTCTTGCCAAAGGCATAGCTGGGTAGCTATGTGTGGAAGGGATAAGTGCTGAAAGCATCTAAGCATGAAGCCCCCCTCAAGATGAGATTTCCCATTACGCAAGTAAGTAAGATCCCTCAAAGACGATGAGGTAGATAGGTTCGAGGTGGAAGTGTGGCGACACATGGAGCTGACGAATACTAATCGATCGAGGACTTAACCAAATGAAGCTTTCAATGTCTTTATCCAGTTTTGAGAGAACAAACTCTCATGTTAATATTGTGAAGTGATGATGGCAAAGAGGTCACACCCGTTCCCATACCGAACACGGAAGTTAAGCTCTTTAGCGCCGATGGTAGTTGGGGATTCCCCCTGCGAGAGTAGGACGTCGCTTCGCAAAATGAAAACACCACAATCAAGTGGTGTTTTTTTATTATAAAAACCCCCAACTACCAAACACAGAAGGTGAGTTCGGCACGATAAAGAAGCAAATCTAACTATGATAGTATAAACAGTATTTGAAAGATACGAGAAGCACGAGGGCCAAGAAGTTCAAGGAAGCGAGGTGGAACGGAGCGCAGCGTACTAGGTACGTGAGCACCGTACCGCCGAAGCTGACGCAGAAATTCTAAGGTCTAGTGCTTCGCAGTTTAGCGCCGATGGAAGTTGGGATCCCCTGCGAGAGGTAGACGAGAGCTTCGCAAAATGAAAACCCCACAATCAACTGGTGTTTTTTTATTGAATAAAAACCCCCAACTACCAAACACCGAAGGTGAGCTCGGCGCGATAAAGCAGCAAATCTAACTATGATAGTGTAAACAGTATTTGAAAGATACGAGAAGCACGAGGGCTAAGAAGTTCAAGGAAGCAAGGTGGAACGGAGCGCAACGTACTAGGTACGTGAGCACCGTACCACCGAAGCTGACGCAGAAATTCTAAGGTCTAGTGCTTCGCAGTTTAGCGCCGATGGAAGTTGGGGTCCCCTGCGAGAGTAGGACGATTATTAAATCAAAATGCAATTCCAAGAAAAAAGCAGTGTTGCATTAAAGAAAACACTTCTACTTTTCTAAGACCGAAGGAACTACTCTAAATAGTATTATTTAAAGTAAAAATCCCGAAGTCACCATCCCAAAAAATGATCTAGTCTTCATTTTGCATTGCGTATTAAATCGTATGTTTTTATGCTTAAAAACGTAACTGTTGAAGTAAATATTGTAAAAAGAAAATTATCTTTATTGTTTGAAAATTGGATAATATTTAAATCCTTTATAACAAAATGACGTGAAAAGTAATCTTTATAAAAGAAAAAGCATATGTGAAAGATAAATCATTGTCACAATCAAGAGTGAAGAATAAATATAGAAGAAACGACCTTTTTGGGGTGAAGGCATGAAACGGCGCTTAAAAAGGAACATTTTAGTTATTGTTTTTATTATTATTGCAAGTCTCATTCATTTTATCTATCAATATTTTTATTAAAATAAATTACATCTCTCTATTTATTGAACAATTCATTTCTGTATAAGGAATGAATCGGTTACTATATATAGAGGGATGTTTTTAATTTTGGAAAGATAGATAATTCATTTTGAACTAATAGCTTCTTTTAGATAAACTAATGTTAATGTAATGTGAGAGGAAACGTGAAGATGAAGTATGAAATAGAAGTACAATCTTTAGATGAAACGAATCAACTTGCACAAAAGTTAGCTAATTTACTTGAGCCTGGAGATAACATTACTTTTGAAGGGGATTTAGGAGCAGGTAAAACAACTTTTACGCAAGCTTTAGCGAAAGGGCTTGGCATTACACGAACAGTAAACAGCCCAACCTTTACGATTATGAAACAATACGAAGGAAGGTTACCGCTCAACCACTTAGATGTTTATCGTTTAGAAGAAAGCGATGAAGATCTAGGGTGGGAAGAGATATTTTATGGGGATGCTGTAACGGTTGTTGAATGGGCACATTTAATAGAAGAAGATTTGCCAGAAGAACGACTAGAAATCGAAATTCAACGGATTGATGAGCATAAAAGGAAATATATATTAAAACCAATCGGGAAACGGTATGAACGGTTGTGCGAGGAGTTATTGAAATGATTTGGTTAGGAATCGATACATCAAATGCACCACTTTCCGTTGCGATAGTAAAGGATGGACAAGTGTTAATAGAAATCGTACAAAATTTAAAATTAACCCATTCTGTCTCTTGTATGCCAACGATTGAAGAGGCATTGAAAAAAGCAAACTTGAAACCTGCTGATATTGATGGGATTGCGGTATCGGAAGGACCTGGTTCATATACAGGGTTAAGAATTGGTGTAACTATTGCAAAAACATTGGCATGGACATTAAAGAAACCATTAGTAGGCGTTTCTAGTTTAAAATCATTGGCGAGCAATGCTATTTATAGTGGCACAATCTGCGCTATGTTTGATGCAAGAAGAGGAAACGTCTATGCTGCTGCTTTTCAAGGCGATGAATTAACACCCGTGATCCCCGAACAACATGTTTCTTTACAGGAGCTACTTGAGAAATTAGAAACATTCAATGAACCGATTATGTTCGTCGGTATAGATGCGCAAAAGTTTGAAGAAGAAATTCGGGCAAAACTTGGGGATAAAGCAAAATTCTCACCGGCTTCCTTGAATTTACCTAGAGCTTCGAAGCTGATTGAACTGGCTGAAAAAGAACCATTACCAGCGTTGGATACAATTCATCACTTTGTTCCTAAATATCATCGAATATCGGAAGCAGAAGCTAATTGGATTAAGGAACAAAAGAAAGGGCAATAGTATGATTTATCGAAAGATGACGGTAAAGGATGTTGAAGCAGTTTATTCAATCGAAGTAGAATCATTCCCTACTCCATGGCCATTGGATTCCTTTTATTTTGAAATGGAAGAAAACCCATTTGCGTATTATTTAGTTGCAGAAGATGACAACGGAAACATTCTTGGTTATTGCGGAATGATGATTGTCGTAGATTCTGCGCAAATTACAAATGTCGCTGTTACGAAAAAAGCAAGAGGCAAAGGGATTGGAGAAGGATTGATGAGGGAAGCAATCCGTGTAGCAAAGGAACAAAATGCAGAAATGATAAGTTTAGAAGTACGAGTATCAAATACAGTTGCACAAAATTTATACAGGAAGCTTGGATTCCAAGATGGTGGAATTCGCAAAGGCTATTATAGTGATAATCATGAAGATGCTCTTGTAATGTGGGTGAAATTATAATGGAAAATTTAATTTTAGCAATTGAAACGAGTTGTGATGAAACAGCTGCTAGCGTAATTAAGAATGGAACAGAAATTTTATCGAATGTAGTTGCATCACAAATCGAAAGTCAAAAAAGATTTGGAGGGGTCGTACCAGAAATTGCGTCCCGCCACCATGTGGAACAAATAACAATTGTCATTGAAGAAGCATTGGAAAAGGCGAATATTGAACCTTCTGATTTAAATGCAGTTGCTGTGACGGAAGGTCCAGGGCTTGTAGGTGCCCTTCTTGTTGGAATCAATGCAGCAAAAGCCTTTGCCTTTAGCCACGGTCTTCCGATTATCGGTGTGCATCATATTGCGGGTCACATTTATGCAAGTAGCTTAGTAGAGCCGATGCAATTTCCACTGCTCGCGCTAGTCGTGTCAGGGGGACATACGGAATTAGTGTATATGAAGGAGCACGGATCTTTTGAAGTGATTGGAGAAACTCGGGATGATGCAGCTGGTGAAGCTTATGATAAAGTGGCTCGGGTATTAAACATGCCTTATCCAGGAGGCCCTCATATCGATCGATTAGCCCATGAAGCCGAAAAGGGTGTGGAGTTTCCACGGGCATGGTTAGAAGAAAATTCTTATGATTTTAGTTTTAGTGGACTTAAATCTGCAGTTATTAACTATAAACATAATATGGAGCAACGGGGAGAAGAAATTGTTCCAGAAGAAGTGGCGAAAGGCTTCCAAGATAGCGTAGTTGAAGTGCTTACAACGAAAACGGTAAAGGCAGCAAAAGAATTGAATGTAAAACAAGTGATTGTCGCAGGCGGTGTTTCTGCGAATAGAGGATTAAGAGAAAGTTTAAGTGAAGCCCTTGCAAAAGAAGGAATACCATTTGTAGCGCCACCTCTTCATTTATGTACGGATAATGCAGCGATGATCGGTGCATGTGCCGCATATATGTATGAAGCTGGTGTTCGTGGAGATTTATCCATGAATGGATTACCAGGTAAGGAATTAAAAAGTTGGGCACGTTCATAAAACTTTTTTCGACAAATTTCTCTGAAAATAAATTACTTTCAACAAAAAATATTAGGATATGACACATTGATGTCATATTCTTTTTTTATTCTGTTATTTTTCTAAGTTATTCACAGTATTCAATTTTGAAATATTTTTCTGAAAACTTATCCACAATAATGATTATTTTTTTACCGTTTGTCAAGAGGAACATTCGTACTTATTCACATTTTGTTGATAAGTTGTTGATAAGTTGTGAGAAAGTTGTGGGAAATCAATATGTTGTGTTTATTTTTTCACAATTCATTGTGGATAAATAAAAAACAAACTGTGGACAATGTGGAAAACTTTGTTGATATGTTGATATAAAGGGATTTCTTTTGTGAATAAAAATGTGGAAGAAATTTATCGAAAAATGGCACTTGACCAAGATATATGTATGTTCAGTTGCAAGTAATATAGTTCTTTCTACATACATTTAAAATGGAAAAAGCTACCTGAAAATAAACTCAGATAGCTTATAATTATTAAAGATTTTCTAATTTCTCTTGTAATTCAAGCCATTCCATTTCTAGTTCGCTATGGGATTCTTTGATTTCATCTAATGTTGATTGCAATTCTAGAGCTTTTTC
>JAAYHP010000155.1 GCA_012735355.1 Lysinibacillus sp.
CATCCCATGAGCTAAGAACACCCATTCAAGCCATCGAAGGTCATTTATCATTAATTATGCGATGGGGGAAAGATGACCCAAAAGTGTTGGACGAATCATTAAATACTGCCCTCGATGAAGTAAAACGCATGAAAAAAATGATTGAGGAGCTTCTCGATTTAGCTCGGAAAGTGGAGAAGGAAGAAGCCTATTCTGATGTTGAAAAAGTATTAAAATCTGTCACAGAAGAACTTGAAGTTGTCTACCCAAATGTTACAATTAATATAGAGACGATGGGTGATAAAAGAATGGTTCCAATTACGGAACATGCTTTAGCACAAATCGCTCGTAATATTATTGAAAATGGGATTTGTTATAACGATAAAGATCCAATCATTAATATTTATGTGAAATATTTTACAAAAGATATCATTATGACCATTCAAGATAATGGCATAGGTATTAAGAAAGAACATTTACCATTTATTTTTGACAGATTCTACCGAATAGATCCTTCAAGAAGTTATCATGGAGGTGGTACGGGCCTAGGCTTAAGCATTACAAAAATGCTAGCCGAAAAGTATGGAATTGGGATGGATGTAGCAAGTTTCGTCGGAGAAGGAACAACCTTTACGTTACGTTTTTCTACTTAATAGTACAAGTATTTATTAGATTCAAAAAATTTCAATGAAATTTGTGAAAAATAGTTGTATTTTTTGTGAAGAGTAGTAAGATTGAAATGGAAAAAAGGTTCTTCTAAATCTTTAAAATATTGATAGAAGAATATTTCTAGATTTTTCATTGATTACAATGGATTTGCTATTTAGCAAAATTTGGAGGTTTTTCTCATGTCGAACAATGTTATTACAACTGGTTCACTTTGGTCAGCATTTTCTGGTCCAAACTTAGGCTATGTAATGGAACAATATGAATTGTTCTTGCAAAATCCAGAAGAAGTAGAGCCAGAACTCGTTGCATTATTCCAACAATACGGTGCACCGATAGTAGAAGAATCATTTACTGAAATTCAAACAGCAGTTACTCCACAGAGCGATTTGAAAAAAGTATTTGCAGCTGTACAATTAGCAGATGCAATACGAGCTTACGGTCACTATGCGGCTGATCTTTATCCACTAAAAGATCGTCCATTAGACTCATCAAAAATTGAACCTGCTACTTATGGAATCACTGATGCAGATTTAGCTGCATTACCGGCTTCATTATTCTTTAATAATGTTCCTGCAAACGTTTCCAACGGTAAACAGGCAATTGATTACTTACGTTCACTTTACACTGAAAAAATTGGCTTTGAATATTCTCATGTAGAAAATCAAGCCGAAAGAGAATGGATTCAATCGAAAATTGAATCAGGTTTCTTTAAAGCTAACTTAACAGCTGAAGAGAAAAAAGCGATTTTAGAGAGACTTACTCGCATTGAAGATTTTGAAAAATTTATCCATAAAACATTTGTTGGTCAAAAACGTTTCTCTATTGAAGGTTTAGATACTTTAGTTATTTTAATAGATGAAATTGTGAAATCGGCAGAAAACGATCGAATGAAGCTTTTACAAATCGGCATGGCACATCGAGGCCGTTTAAACGTGTTAACACATGTAGTAAACAAACCTTACGATATGATGTTTGCTGATTTTGCTCACGTACCAAACGATTATTTCTTACCGGAAGATGGTTCTATTGAAATTGCAAAAGGTTGGACTGGTGATGTGAAGTATCACATGGGTGCTACATATCATAAACCATCAGGACTTGCGGTAAAACTAGCTTACAACCCTTCACACTTAGAAGTAGTGAGCCCTGTTATTACAGGTTCAACAAGAGCAGCACAAGAGGATACGTCAATTGCTGGAGCACCAGTACAAGATACGAAGAAAGCTTTAGCAGTACTTGTCCATGGTGACGCGGCCTTCGCAGGTGAAGGAATCGTTCAAGAAACATTTAACTATGCGCAAACAAAAGGTTTCACAACAGGTGGCTCAATCCACATCATTTCTAATAATATGATTGGATTCACAACAGAGTTTTATGATTCTCGCTCAACACATTACTCATCGGATGTAGCAAAAGGATACGGCATTCCGGTTGTTCATGTAAACGCTGATGATCCAGAAGCTGTAATCCAAGTAGCTAAATTTGCATATGAGTATCGTCAACTATTTGGAAAAGATATAGTTATAGACTTAATTGGCTATCGTAGATATGGTCATAACGAAACAGATGATCCAACTGTAACGAACCCAACAACATATTTAATTGTAGCGAAACATCCAACAGTGCGTGCGTTATATGGGGAACGCCTCGTAAACGAAGGAATTGTTACACAAGAATATGTTGATCAACTAGATAAAGAAATTTATGCAGAAATGCAAGCAAGATATGACCACGTAAAAGAAGTTGGTGCTGAAAAAGGACCGACTGAAGTAGAAATTCCAGAAGCGGTAAAACATCCTTATCCAGAAGTAGAAACGAAAGTATCCGCAGAAGAAATTAGACAAATTAATAACGAATTGTTAGCATGGCCAGAAAGTTTCCAACCGCAAAATAAATTAGCAAGAATTTTAGAACGTCGTGTGGAAGCTTTAGAAACAGGAAAAATTGACTGGGTTCATGCGGAAACGTTAGCATTTGCTACTATTTTACGCGATGGAAACCCTGTTCGTATCACAGGTCAAGATGCACAGCGTGGTACTTTCTCACAACGCCATTTAGTACTTCACGATAAAAATGATGGTTCTGAATGGACACCATTACACAATATTTCAGATTCAAAAGCATCATTTGCTGTATTTAACTCTCCGCTTACGGAAGCGGCAATTGTTGGTTACGAATACGGTTACAACTTGGAAAATGAAAAGGCTTTAACAATTTGGGAAGGTCAATTCGGGGACTTCGCAAATATGGCTCAAGTAATGTTTGACAACTTCATTTCAGCAGCCCGTGCAAAATGGGGTGTTAAATCTGGATTAGTTCTTTTATTACCAAATGGTATGGAAGGTCAAGGTCCAGAACACTCAGCAGCTCGCATTGAACGATACTTGCAATTATGCGCTGAAAACAACTGGATTGTTGCCAACTGTTCTAATGCAGGTAACTACTTCCACTTATTACGTCGTCAAGCAAAGATGCTTGGAACAGAAGGTGTTCGTCCATTAGTTGTAGCTACACCTAAATCTTTACTTCGTCATCCGTTGGCGACTGCAACACTTGAACAATTATCTGAAGGTAAATTTGAAGAAGTCATCGAACAACCAGGATTAGGTCAAAATCCGAAGAAAGTTGAACGCATTATTTTAGCTTCAGGTAAAGTAACAATTGATTTAGCAGAAGCAATTAAAGATGGCGAAGGTTTCGATAAACTTCATATCATTCGAGTTGAACAATTATATCCATTCCCAATGGAAAAAATAAAAGAAATCATCAGCAGATTCCCAAATGCAAAAGAAATCGTATGGGTTCAAGAAGAACCGAAAAACCAAGGCCCATGGAAATATGCATTAGAATATTTACTTGAATTAGCTGAAGGTAAAAAAGTCCGCTATGTAGGTCGTCCTGAAATGTCTTCTACTTCAGAAGGTGATCCGGACTCTCATAAAGTTGCTCAAGCGAAAGTGATTCAAGACGCTTTAGCAGACTTATAATTTAAAAATGATCAATGTTGAATGAAAAGTGTTGAGAATTTAAAGGAGGATATAAAAGTGGCTGAAATCAAAGTCCCTGAATTAGCAGAATCAATTACAGAAGGTACTATCGCACAATGGGTGAAAAAAGTAGGAGATCGCGTTGAAAAAGGCGAATTTATCGTAGAATTAGAAACAGATAAAGTGAATGCTGAAATTATTTCCGAAGAGGCAGGAGTACTTACACAAATTTTAGCGCAAGAAGGCGACACAGTATTAGTTGGTCAAACAATTGCTGTTGTAGAAGCAGGGGTAGGGGCAACACCAGCGCCAGCTGAAGAGCCAAAAGCAGAGGCTGCTCCAGCTGCTCCAGCAGAAACAGCAGCACCAGCTCAACCGGCACCAGTTGTTGAAGAGACTTCAAATGAACGTATTGTAGCATCACCAGCAGCTCGTAAACTTGCTCGTGAAAAAGGAATTGATTTAGCTGCTATTTCACCAGTAGATCCACAAGGTCGCATTCGTGTTCAAGACGTTGCTGCTCACGGATCTGCACCAGCTGTTCATGCAGCGCCAGTAGCTCCAACAGCTCCTGTAGGCGGTCCGTTAGTGTTTACACCAGCTGCAGAGTCAGATCGTGTAACAGTAGAAAAAATGAGTCGTCGTCGTCAAACAATTGCGAAACGTTTGCTTGAAGTAACTCAAAACACTGCAATGTTAACAACATTCAACGAAATTGATATGACGAATGTGATGGCATTACGCAAACGTAAACAAGAAGAATTCGTGAAAGAAAATGATATTAAACTAGGATTTATGTCATTCTTCACGAAAGCAGCGGTAGCAGCATTGAAAAAATATCCATACGTGAATGCACAAATCGTAGGAGACGAAATTCACAAAAACAACTTCTATGATATCGGTATCGCTGTATCAACGGAAGAAGGATTAGTTGTACCTGTTGTTCGCGACGCAGACCGCAAAAACTTTGCAGAAATCGAAAAAGATATTGCGGAATTAGCTCAAAAAGCTCGTGAGAAAAAATTATCTTTAAGTGATATGGCTGGTGGATCCTTCACAATCACAAATGGCGGAGTATTCGGTTCATTAATGTCTACTCCAATTATGAACGGAACACAAGCTGCTATTTTAGGTATGCACTCGATCGTACAACGTCCAGTGGCTGTAAACGGCCAAGTTGAAATTCGTCCAATGATGTACGTGGCATTATCATACGACCACCGTATTATTGACGGTAAAGATTCAGTTGGATTCTTAAAAACTATTAAAGATTTAATAGAAAATCCTGAAGATTTACTATTAAACTCTTAATTTGAATTACACTAAACACTACAATACTACTCGGCAAAAAGTGTCGGCGAGTATTGTAGTTTTTTTCGACAATTATCAAATATTATTGACAAATAGGAATAATATCATGTATGATGCTTATAACAATTTAATATTGACTAGCCTCACTAAGTGGGGTAGAGGTTGCGATATTTAATAGTTTTTCATGGAGCTCGAGCAAGCTAAGAAGTGAGAAAGAAGGAAATATCGCCGAAGTGTAGTTGTTTGCTCTAACAACTATGCTGGGGTTACAGTGAATAACTGTAACACTGTCTTACATGTTTCAAATGTAAGGTGCGCTATTCCAATGTGGAACTAGAAGTATTAGGCTTATTACAATACTCATGCGACCTTAAAAACTTTTAAGGTCGCTTTTTGTTTGCCAAACAAAAGCTACTAAATTTTATTAGGGGGATATTTTATGAAAAAGAAATTATTGTTACTATTTACGACCATGATGACTGTACTTGTTCTAGCAGCTTGTGGTTCAGGAAACGATTCTTCTAGTCAGTCTGAAGGGTCAAGTGGAGAAGGTACAGAACAATCTGATTCTAAAGCTGTTTTGAAAGTAGGTATGGAAGCAGCATACGCACCATTTAACTGGACACAAAATGATGATTCCAACGGTGCAGTTCCAATCTCTGGTACTAAAGAATATGCTGCAGGTTATGACGTTGAAATTGCAAAACGTATTGCTGAAGGCTTAGGTATGGAACTTGAAATCGTAAAAACAAAATGGGAAGGTTTAATCCCATCTTTACAATCTGGTGCTATTGATGTTGTTATTGCTGGTATGTCTCCAACTCCAGAACGTATGCAAGAAATTGATTTTACAGATAACTATTATACAAGAGATTTTGTTATTGTTGTAAAAGAAGATGGTCCATATGCAAATGCAAAATCGATTCATGATTTTGAAGGTGCGAAAGTAACTGGACAACAAGGAACAACTCACTATAAAGTGATCGATCAAATGAAAGGCGCAATCAAGGAAGTGGCTGCAACTGATTTTGGTCAAATGCGTATCCAATTAACTTCTGGTGCTATCGATGCTTATATTTCTGAACGTCCAGAAGGTATGTCTGCTGAAGCTGCAATCGAAGGAGTAACTTATATTGTTCCTGAAGATGGATTTGAAGCAGACGAGTCTGATACTGCCATCGCTGCTGGTTTGAAAAAAGGCTCTGACTTAAAAGAAAAAATTAATGCAATTTTAGCTGAAATTTCAGAAGAAGAACGTCAACAAATAATGGAAGAGGCAATTAAAAACCAACCATCACAACAATAAGGTGATGAAAGGTTGTCTTACTATTTTAAGACTACCTTTTTCATTTTATGATGTGAAAGTATTAATTTGAAAATGAACTCCTTCATTCTATTTTTCATTTTCATATTAATATCCAATTAATAGCGTGATATAATTTAAACAAAAATGAAGTCATTTAAGGAGTTTTTTTATGTCGTTTTTTGAATCCGTTTGGAACATATTTATCAATAACTGGGAAGTCTATTTGCGTGGAGCATGGACCGCACTTGTTCTCGCCGTACTAGGAACGATTTTTGGGGCGATTATCGGATTTTTCATTGGAATCATGCATACAATCCCACTCCAAAAACGAACTTTTAAAACAGTTATTCTGAAAATTGTAAACTTTATACTTACTTGTTATGTAGAAATTTTCCGTGGAACACCGATGATGGTACAAGCTATGGTTGTATTTTACGGTTTGTATTATATTGATATTCAACTAGATCGCTTTATTGCAGGTTTACTCGTTATTAGTTTAAATACGGGGGCTTATATGGCTGAATATGTCCGAGGTGGAATCGTATCCATCGATAAGGGTCAATATGAAGCAAGTCAAGCAATCGGTATGAATCATTTTCAAACGATGCTCTATATTATCATACCTCAAGTAGCACGCAATATTTTACCAGCTACAGGAAACCAATTAGTAATGAACATTAAAGACTCGTCGGTATTAAGTGTTATTAGCGTTGTTGAGTTATTCTTTGCAACAAACTCCATTGCCGGCAGTACGTTTAAATATGTAGAAGCATTCTTAATCGCATGTGTGCTTTACTTCACGATGACATTTACAGTGACAAGAATACTACTGTTATTCGAAAAGAAAATGGACGGCCCCGACTCATATAAAGTAGAACTTGTGACTGGGAATAAGCCGGTAAAGGAGGGGGAGTAGTGCCATGACAGTTGTGATAGATA
This sequence comes from Lysinibacillus sp., assembly GCA_012735355.1. Taxonomy (GTDB): domain Bacteria; phylum Bacillota; class Bacilli; order Bacillales_A; family Planococcaceae; genus Ureibacillus. Next base: position 7,192 of record JAAYHP010000155.1, read on the forward strand.
TTAAGCATTTAAACAAAAAATTCGGTGACCATGAAGTATTGAAGGATGTAAACTTCCAAGTGCGAAAAGGGGAAGTAGTTACTTTAATCGGTGCTTCTGGTTCGGGGAAATCCACACTCCTTCGCTGTATTAATTTATTAGAAATTCCTACGGGTGGAGAAATTTTCTTCAATGGAGAAAATATATTGGATGATGGACATAATCGGGAAAAATACCGCACCCATTTAGGAATGGTGTTCCAACAGTTTAACTTATTTAACAATTTAGATGTATTAGGAAACTGTATTGTGGGACAAGTATGAGTGTTGAAACGCTCTAAAGAAGAGGCAATTAAAAACGCTATGAAATATTTAACGATCGTTGGTATGGATCGTTATAAAAATGCAAAACCTCGTCAGCTTTCTGGTGGTCAAAAGCAAAGGGTAGCCATTGCAAGAGCATTAGCAATGGATCCGGATGTGATGCTATTTGACGAACCAACTTCTGCCCTTGACCCTGAAATGGTAGGAGAAGTGTTGAAAGTCATGAGAGAATTAGCGAATTCAGGAAATACGATGTTGATTGTAACTCACGAAATGGAATTTGCGAAAGAGGTTTCAGATCGTGTCGTATTTATGGATAAAGGTGTCATCGTTGAGGAAGGACCACCAGAACAAGTATTGATGAATCCAGTTCACGAAAGAACGAAAGAATTTTTAAAGCGAACTTTAAAGTAACTTTTAAAGGACCGTTTACAATATTGTTTGTACGGTCCTTTAACTTACTTTATTTTCGTATAGTTGATAATTTTGAATATGCTTTCTAATAGCTAAATTAAATTGTTCTGCCTGCTCAATATTGGACAGGTGGCCAGTATTTTCAAAAATAATTAAATCTGAAGTTTTTATCATATAGTGCATAAAATAAGCATTTTGAATCGGAACAACTTGATCTTCCGCTGAACCGATAATAAGGGTAGGTACTTTAATTGTCAACAAATCATAAAAATAGTTTCTACCAAAGGCCGACTGAATGGATTGTAAATACGTATCTTCCCGTATGTGAAAGGCATTTTTGGCAAGTTCATATATCTTTTTCTTTTCAGGATTAAATAAACATTTCTTAATAAGATGTTCATTTAAATGGTCTAATGAAATTTTTTCCATAAGCAATTTTGTTCTAAATAATGTGACATTGCCAAATAACGTTGGTATATAATAAGTCGTATTGG
>JAAYHP010000156.1 GCA_012735355.1 Lysinibacillus sp.
CTCGAGTTTCGGGCGGTTCCCGTTGGAGTCGCCCCGTCACTCCAATCAATTTTCGTTGCATATCATTTTTTTACTATGCTTCTTCACTGATTCTTAATTAAATTAGCTATATGTCCCAACCTCTTTTTCTTAATTACATAAATTCTTTCACTAGCTCATTAAATTGCTCTTCGCTAATTTTTAAGTCCATTTCTACTAACGGTTTCTCTGAGAAACCATTCGCTTTTTCTTCATACGGAACAGATTTTAAATCTTGATACACAATCCCTGTCACAAGACCTTCTTTTTCCATCACCGTTTGCATCGCAAGTTCACGATTTTGCGGATCATAGTTCTCAATATCGCTTAATTTCACTAAATGTTCCTTAAACCAATCATACGTATTTACTTTATTATAAGTAACACATGGGCTAAATACGTTGATGAATGCGAAGCCTTTATGCTGAATTCCTGCTTCAATTAAAGCTGTTAATTCTTTAATATCTGTAGAGAATCCTTGTGCAACGAATGTCGCTCCAGCCGATAAAGCCACTTCTAAAGGCTTAATGGAAGGCTCGATGGAACCGTTTGGGGTTGATTTCGTAATGAAACCGTGGGCAGAGCGTGGTGACGTTTGCCCTTTCGTTAAACCGTAAATTTGGTTATCCATTACGATGTAAGTAATGTCGATGTTTCTACGAATGGCATGGACTGTATGAGCCATTCCGATCGCGTAACCGTCACCGTCACCACCTGTTGCAATGACATTTAAATCGCGATTTGCCATTTTTAAACCTTGTGCGATCGGTAATGCGCGACCGTGTGTACCGTGAAAGCCATAAGAGTTAATATATCCACTGATTCGCCCTGAACAGCCGATACCTGAAATAACAGCTAGTTCATGGGTTCAATGCCAACATTCGCTGCAGCTCTTTGGATCGCAGCCTGCACAGAGAAATCCCCACAGCCAGGGCACCAGTTAGGTTTGACGTTGTTTCGAAAATCTTTAAATGTTGCCATTAGTCAAGCAACTCCTTTACAAGAGTTTTTAATTCACGAGGCAGGAATGGAGTGCCATCATATTTCGTGATATTGAATGTTTTATCGTGTCCACCGATATTTAATTTCATAATATTGGCTAATTGCCCTGTCGCATTGTTTTCCACGACGATCACTTTTTTCGCCCGGTCCACTAACGGTTTTAATTCTTTAGAAGGGAATGGATGAATTAAACGTATGTGAGCGTGATTTGCCTTAATTCCTTCTTCATCTAATTGCGGACGAATTTCTTCGATAGCACCTCTTGTCGAGTTGAAGCCGACAATTAATACATCTGCTTCTTCATGAGGAGCATCAACAAAAATCGGCTCATTGAAATTCACATAATCTAATTTGCGTAGACGCTTGTCCATTTGGTTTTTACGGTTTCCTGTAGCTTCAGCAGGTTTCCCTGTTTCATCGTGCTCGTTACCAGTTACTTTATGGATACCGTGCTCTTGACCAGGCACAACTCGAGTTGAAATACCATCTTCTGTAACCTCAAAACGTTTGAAATCTTCTTTTGGATCTTTTTCTGGTAATTCACCTAAGTTTAATTTTCCGCGACGAATTTCAATTTTTGAGTAATCAAATGGATCAACTGTTTGTTTACCTAGGGCCAATTGTAAATCCGTTAAAACAATGACAGGAAGTTGTAATTCTTCCGCTATGTTAAAGGCTTGGATTGTATCGTAAAATGCTTCTTCTAGAGTTGAAGGAGCAATAACGACTTTCGGAATTTCTCCGTGGGTACCGTAAAGCATCGCCATTAAATCCGATTGTTCTTGTTTCGTAGGAAGACCTGTAGATGGGCCACCTCGCTGTGTATCTATAATGACAAGCGGTTGTTCAGCCATGCCGGAAAGACCAATGGATTCCATCATGAGTGATAAACCTGGTCCAGCAGATGCTGTAAAGGCGCGAACTCCACCGTAGTTAGCACCAATCGCCATCGTGGCTGCTGCTATTTCATCTTCCGTTTGGATCACTGCTCCACCAAATTTCGGAAGTTTTTTAATTAAATATTCCATGATTTCTGAGGCTGGAGTAATAGGGTATGCCGCCATGAATCGAGAACCAGCTGCTAATGCTCCTAATGCCACTGCATCGTTTCCAATCATGAACATGCGTCGTTTTCCATCAGCTGGTTGTAATTCCCATTTCCCTTTCTTTTCGCCAATGAGTTCACTCGTTGCATCGTATCCCCGTTGAATCGCTTCCATGTTTTTCTTTACGACTTCTTCACCTTTACGGCCAAAGATTTCATCGACAACTGCTTGGAAGCTTTCTGTTTTTAAGTTTAATAAAGCCGCAGTTGAACCAATCGCTACCATGTTTTTCATTAATGAAGTACCTAGTTCTGTTGCTATTTCAGTAAAAGGAACAGCATAGAGTGGTGCTTTCGAATCTTCTGGGTTTACTGGTTCAAATTTGCTGTCTGCTAAAATAATGCTGTTTTCTGTTAATTCTTTATAATTGACTTCGATCGTTTCTTGGTCGAACGCCACTAAAATATCTAAATCGTCCGCGATGGAACGAACTGGTGTAGGACGAACAGTGATTTTATTATTTGTATGACCGCCTTTAATTCGGGAAGAAAAATGACGGTAGCCATAAAGGTGATAACCGAGACGATTCATTGCCATTGAGAATATTTCGCCAGTACTCTCAATAC
>JAAYHP010000157.1 GCA_012735355.1 Lysinibacillus sp.
CGTGGAAAGCGTCCCCGGAACGGAAATCAATTTTCAGTTTAATATCAAAAACTCATCATTTTCTTTTAAGAGAAAATGATGAGTTTTTACTTTTGTCCCATCCTCCTCTTATTATTGTCATTAAGAGAATAAATCTTTCTAATTTGTGATTGGAGAATAGAAAATGAGAAAACCAATTTACTTTCTATGTTTATTACTTATAGTTGTTTTAATTACAGGTTGTTCACGTATTAATAACATAATTAAAATTGAAGAAGAGAGAATTGGTGTTGAATATACGGGGTTCAATGAAATTGAAGATGGTGTTGATGTTGATAGCAATGGAACTCGAGGCGAAGTAAAAAATTATGAAAGCAACTTAAATGAAAATATTTGGACGACGCAGTTTGATTATATGAATGGCACTGATGTTCAAGCGTTTACTATTGAAAATGATGATATATTAAAAATTAATAGTAACGTTGATAGTGGAGATGTGTGGATTAAAATTACACAAGGTGATTTATCATTAAGTGATATTCAAAAGGCAAAAGCCGAAAATAATAAAGAAATTACTGTTGAACTATCCCAATGGGAGAAGGGGGAAATTAACGTATGGTTAGTAGTTGAAAATGGAGAAAATGGATTAATCCAAATTGAACATATAGAGAATTAAAATACATATGATATGAAAATCGCTCAATTTAATGAAAACTGAGCGATTTTTTCAATATGAATCCTAAGCTTTTTTATCATTGACAACGATTCGTTCATTTAGGAAAGGATGCTCGAATTCCAATTGAATGGCATGAAGTTCGTAATCGCCTTTTCCAGTCTCTCGAGCATTGTACATCGTGTCCCCAACCACTGGATGACCGATAGAGGCCATATGCACACGGATTTGGTGGGTGCGTCCCGTTTCCAACTCTAAGTGGACAACTGTTGTATGGGCATTGCGTTTAACAACTTTATAATGGGTCACTGCATGTTGACCGGATTTTGACACGACCCGACGAGTAGGGTGGTGGCGGTCTTTCCCAATAGGCGCATTGATTGTACCGCTATTATTTTTCACCTTGCCTTGCACTTCCGCTTCATAAGTACGAATAATGGATTTTTCCTCAATCATGCGGTCGAAAACAGACTTAGCAATCGGGTGTTTTGCAATGAGAAGAAGCCCTTTCGTTCCTTGATCGAGACGATGAACATGCTCTGCATAAAAGTGACCTTTATGTTGCAAATAAGCCATCACATGATTCATGCATGTATTGTCATCCTTTTCTTCATTTGGATGGGTGCTCATGCCCTTTGGTTTCGAAACAATTAAAATATGATCATCTTCGTATTGTATCTTTACTTTACATTCCTTCGTTGGATTATAGTTGGATTCAGGAACAGGAAAGGTAAAATGCAATCGAGTGCCTTCAGACAGCGGTCCATTCCAATTAACGACTTCTCCATTGGAGTCTGTAATTGCTTTTGCCATGCGCAGTTCATGAACGAGTTTTTTTCCTAACCGCCATTTTGTACGAAGCAATTCTTCTACAGTTAAGCCTTCATGCGGAATTTCGTATTGAAAGTTCATAATCATTCCTCCAAAAGAAAAACGTGTCCATTAAGAACACGATTTCCTCAAAAAATTATTTTAAAACAATTTCTTCAAAGAACAGACGGATATTTTCATCGGGATGTGCCCCAACCATTCGCTCTACTTCTTTTCCATCCTCAAAATAAATCAAAGTAGGCGTGCTATCAAGGTGATAATCGTCCCAAGCAGATTCAAATTCTAACACGTTCAATTGGTCAATATGAACATCCATTTCCTCAGCGATTGGCATAAGTCGAGGTGTCATTTCTTTACAATAACTACATTCTGGGCTAAATAAATAAGCAACGACCGGTTCTCCAGAAGCAATTTTTTCCTCTAATGCATCTGGCAAAATAATGTTTTGGTAATTTGGATCATCCAATAAATCGATCGTCGTTTGTTTTAAATTGTTTGTTCCGTAGGGGTTGTTTTCTAATTTACTTTTATTTGCCATGTTCGTCAGCACGATGACAATAGCGAATAAAATAACTACAACAGCTGCAATAATTCCAAGTTTTTTCAACTATTTGTCCTCCTTCAAAACTTTTAACATATAAAAACTAGTAATGGCGATTAAAATAAACGCTGTTAAAGCTAAAAATGGAATCGTGATAAAACCTAACCAGTTAATGTAATGGCCTGTGCAAGGAATTCTCCCACATGCCGGAGCATTTTCCGATAAAAAATCAAGTTTCTGAATGCCGTAATGATAAAGTGAAATCAATCCACCGATACATGAAAATACGGCTGTCGTTACAGCGATACGAGCATTTTTTTGTATGTAAGCAACTAGGGAAATTAAGACGATTGGATACATTAAAATTCGTTGATACCAGCATAGTTCACATGGTTCATAGTTACGAATTTCTGAAAAATATAATGATCCGCAAGTTGCTACAAGTGAGACAAAAAATATAAAAAGTAAACTATTTTCAAGTTTTTTACTCATCTTGAATCTCCTAATCATTTAATCCATGCATTTTAGATTATAATTTGTTTTGACTTCGAAGTAAATCAATTCGTTTGATTTATAAAAGCAATTTATGAGATATGAAATCTATTTAATCATAATTTATCGTATAAAAAATAGTAAATGGAAATTTCATTCAAAAGTCTGAAGGGCGAAGAAATGCGGTGGGATATTTGTAATGATATGATTAAATACAAAGACTACGCTCGAGGTGCTATATGGTAGTGAATGATCATTCAAACATTACGTTGTTAAAAGAAATTGCAGAACTGCTTAATGAAGAAACAGAATTAATACCGATGTTAAAGGGTGCTTTAAAAAAATTTTTAAATGGAACAAATTTTAAAACTGGCTGGATTTTTTTCATCGATGAAAAAGGGAAGATTGATCTCGTTGTTCATGAAAACTTACCAGAAGCGTTATGTTACAA
>JAAYHP010000158.1 GCA_012735355.1 Lysinibacillus sp.
AAGAAGTGCATTTCGATTTTTATAATTCCATCGCCGGAACAAGCTTCACAACGTCCACCTTTAATATTGAAGCTAAATCGCCCCTTCTTATATCCGCGAACTTTCGCTTCATTCGTTGATGCAAACACATCGCGAATATCATCGAACACCCCTGTATACGTAGCAGGGTTGGAGCGTGGTGTACGGCCAATTGGCGATTGGTCGATATCGACAACTTTATCTAAATGCTCTAAGCCAGTAATTTCTTTATGCTTTCCTGGTTTTATTTTTGCACGGTTTAATTCACTAGCTAACTTTTTATATAAAATTTCATTCACTAACGTCGACTTTCCAGAACCAGATACACCTGTCACCGCCACAAACATGCCGAGAGGAATATCGACCTTCACATTTTTTAAATTGTTTTCACTTGCCCCTTTAATCGTGATTTTACGACCATCTGGCTTTCTTCGCTCCCTCGGTAAAGGGATAAATTTCTTTCCGCTCAAATATTGTCCTGTAATGGAAGCTTCGTTATTCATTACTTCTTCCGGTGTACCAGCAGCGACAATCTCACCGCCATGGGAACCAGCGCCAGGACCAACGTCGATTAAATAATCGGCAGCGAGCATTGTATCTTCATCATGCTCCACGACAAGCAACGTATTTCCAATGTCTCGCATTTTTTGTAACGTATGAATTAATTTATCGTTATCCCGCTGATGCAACCCGATAGAAGGTTCATCGAGCACGTATAACACACCTGTTAAGCGGGAACCGATTTGGGTTGCTAAACGGATGCGCTGTGCTTCTCCCCCGGATAACGTTCCAGCTGCTCGGCTTAACGTTAAATATTCCAAGCCCACATTTAGTAGAAAATCGAGCCGATCTTTTATTTCTCTTAAAATCAGTCGTGCAATTTGCATATCTTTTTCAGATAAAGTAAGAGTAGAAAAATATTCATGCAAATCCGCTACTGATAAATCTGTTACTTCTGAAATATTTTTACCATCAATTTTTACTGCAAGACTTTCTCGCTTTAAACGCTGCCCTTTACATGTTGGGCAACGTTGCTCTACCATAAACTTCTCCATCGTTTCCCGCACCCATTCCGATGAAGATTCCCGATAGCGACGCTCAATATTATTGACAACCCCTTCAAAAACAATATCCTTATCGTGGACGCTACCAAATTCACTTTCGTAATAAAAATGAATTTTTTCTCCATTGGACCCATATAAAATAACATCCATTTGCTCTTTCGATAATTGGGAAACGGGCACATCCATCGGTATCCCATAATGATCACACACCGCTTTTAATAGTTGCGGATAATATTGGGAACTTGTCGGCTCCCAAGGGGCAATGGCATGTTCTTCTAACGTTTTATTCCAATCTGTGATAACCAAATCTAAATCCACTTCTAATTTTGAACCGAGGCCATCGCAGGATGGACAGGCTCCGAATGGACTGTTAAAAGAAAACATGCGCGGCTCTAATTCGCCGATGGAAAAACCACACATGGGACAAGCATGATGCTCGCTAAATAACAGTTCTTCATGCTCCATCACATCGACAAGTACGCGTCCTTCCGCAAGTTTCAGTGCCGTTTCAATGGAGTCGCTTAAACGAGATTCAACACCCTCTTTTACTACAATCCGGTCTACAACGACTTCAATATCATGTTTTTTATTTTTATCCAGTTCGATATTATCGTCTAAATCCCGCATTTCCCCGTCGATGCGAACTCGAACAAATCCTTGCTTTTTCAAGTCTTCAATAAGCTTCACATGAGTACCTTTTCGCCCTGAAACGATAGGTGCAAGAAGTTGAACCCTTGTCCGCTCAGGATATTCCATAATTCGGTCAACCATCTGCTCAATTGTTTGGGAAGTAATTTCAATCCCGTGGGTTGGACAAACGGGCTTCCCGATACGAGCAAACAACAGTCGCAAATAGTCATAAATTTCCGTCACTGTACCGACTGTTGAACGAGGATTTCGGCTTGTCGTTTTTTGATCGATGGATATCGCGGGGGATAAACCTTCGATGGAATCCACATCCGGTTTATCCATCTGCCCAAGGAACTGGCGGGCATAGCTAGATAAAGACTCCACATATCGGCGTTGTCCTTCCGCATAAATCGTATCAAAGGCTAATGAAGATTTCCCCGAACCTGAAAGCCCGGTTAATACGACTAGCTTGTCCCGCGGAATGGTAACATCAATATTCTTCAAGTTATTGGAACGTGCGCCACGCACGACAATTTGTTTATTTTCCACTGACTGCCCCCTTCTACTTTCAATTCGAATATCGTATCTCTCAGTTCAGCTGCACGTTCAAAATCAAGTGCTTTTGCCGCTTCTTTCATTTCTTGTTCCAGCGTTGCAATCAGTTTATCCAATTCGGACTTCGTTAATTTCTTGCCTTTCGTTACTTTTGTAATATATTTTTCTTCTGCTTCCGCTGCATGGGTTGCACGAATCAATTCAGGAATGTTTTTCTGAATCGTCTTCGGTGTAATGCCATGTTGTTTATTGTATGCTTCTTGGATCGATCTGCGGCGCTTCGTTTCTTCAATGGCTTTCTTCATCGAATCCGTCATATTATCGGCATACATGATGACGTGGCCATTGGCATTTCGAGCAGCTCGCCCAATCGTTTGAATGAGTGACGTTTCCGAGCGCAAGAACCCTTCTTTATCCGCATCGAGAATGGCGATTAACGACACTTCTGGAATATCGAGACCTTCACGTAATAAGTTGATACCAACGAGCACATCAAAGGTTCCTTTACGTAATTCACGTATAATTTCAATCCGCTCTAACGTCTTAATCTCAGAATGAAGATATTCGACTTTGATGCCCATTTCTTTTAAGTAGTCTGTTAAATCTTCCGCCATTTTTTTCGTTAATGTTGTCACGAGCACTCGTTCATTTTTCTTCGTACGTTTATTGATTTCATCGACTAAATCATCAATTTGCCCTTCAATTGGACGCACATCAATCGTCGGATCCAAGAGTCCTGTTGGGCGGATGATTTGCTCCACCATTTCTGGACAATGTTCTTTTTCATACGGTCCAGGAGTTGCCGATACGTAAATTGCTTGGTTAATATGCTTTTCGAATTCTTCAAATTTTAATGGACGGTTATCAAGGGCAGAAGGTAGGCGGAAACCATAATCAACTAACACTTGCTTTCGCGCCTGGTCTCCGTTATACATACCTCGAACTTGTGGCAATGTTACATGACTTTCATCGACAACGAGCAAGAAATCATCAGGGAAATAATCGAGCAATGTGTAAGGAGTAGCACCCGGTTCCCGCAATGTGAGATGGCGAGAATAGTTTTCGATGCCGGAACAGAAGCCCATTTCTCGCATCATTTCTAAGTCGTACTTTGTGCGTTGTTCTAACCGTTGAGCTTCCAAGAGCTTTCCTTCTTCTCTAAATTTCTCTAGTTGTTCTTCTAGCTCTTTTTCGATATTTTCAATGGCTATCTTCATTTTTTCTTCCCTTGTTACGAAGTGGGAAGCTGGATAAATGGCTACGTGAATTCGTTCTCCTA
>JAAYHP010000159.1 GCA_012735355.1 Lysinibacillus sp.
CTTCTTCACTGATTCTTAATTAAATTAGCTATATGTCCCAACCTCTTTTCTATGCTTTATTTAATTGAAGAAGTTTTTTCCTCGATTTTGTCTACATAAAAAATTTCTTCATAAATAACCGTGAGTAAAAATGCGTTCATAAAGGTAATGACAAGATATAACGGCATGCCACCAAGCTCCGCTTCCATCCATGATGGGAAAAATACTTCCACAACGCCTACTTGGACAAAATAAAAAATCATGCCGACTCCTACTTGCCAAATCGCTCGTTTATTGTCTCTTTTTTCATATCGAAAAACCTTTTTAAAACAATTTCGAACGTCTTCAGCAATGAACAATGTTAAAATCAACATCACTAATAATAGTATCGGTATATTGTAAACTTCAAACTTCATCATAGCATATGGTGTTGAGCTAAAAAGAGCTGTTAAACTCGTTGACATAATGATTGCTATAAACAAATTTTGTATCCATCGATTCAATCGCAACATCCATTTGCCTCTTTTCTATTAATATGACCGATTAATATTATATAACGAGGAAAATAGGTTAATAAAGTTGTAAATATTGCTAATACCAACAATGAAAACAAATTCGACCTGAATAGAAAAAGACATAACATATTTTTTCATTGAAAATATGCTATGTCCTTTTTATTTGTTATTCAATATATCCCGACAAAATTTCCGCATATGGTGAGTCGGATGGAATGATGATGACCGTATCGTCACCAATCGTTTTCTTATACGTTTCTAACGTACGATATAATTGATAAAACTCCGGGTCTTTCGAGAAGGCTTCGTTATATATTCTTGCCGCTTCCGCTTCCCCTTCCGCGATAATCAATGCAGCTTCTTTTTTCGCCGTAGCAAGCATTTCTTGCACTTGACGGTCCGTATTTGCCTCGATACGGTTCTTTTCCGCATCCCCTTCAGACAAATACTTTTGCGCAATAGATTCCCGATCGGAAATCATTCGTTTATAAACCGGCTCCTCATTTTCTTGTGGTAAATCCGTCCGTTGAATGCGAACATCAACGACTTCAATTCCGTAATTGTCTTGTTTTAATAATTCGTTTACTTTATTTGTGACGTTCGTTGAAATACTACCCCGTTCCGAATTTTCTTCATTAATAATATTGTCATAGTTGATTTGTCCAAGTTCCGTTCGCAATACAGAATAAATAAATTCTTCCATACGGGCTTCAGCATTCACTAACGATCTTGCATTCGTAATTAAAGCTTTCGGATCCGTTACACGCCATAACGCATAGTTATCAATAATGATGCGTTTTTTATCCAACGTGTTAATTTCTTCCTTGGACATGTTGAAAACCATTAAATTTTTCGGTAAAGTCGTAACGCTTTGAATAAACGGAACTTTTATATATAAACCAGGTTGATCTTGATATTTAATGACTTCTCCGAATTGTCGAACAACCTTGTATTCATTTTCTTTCACGACGTACAAGTTCGATAAAAGAATGATAATAACCGCCACTATTGCCGTAAGAAGAACCGCAACTTTACCAAACTTTTTTGCATTAAAAGGTGGTTTTTCTTTCACAATTTCTGCATTAGTAACATCTTTTCGTTTATTGTTTTTGTTGTTTTGATTACCAAAAAGGCTGCGAATGAACTTTTCTAAATCTCCGTCGAAGTTATTGTTACTCATGAATTACCGCCCCCTTCTGAAGATTTTTCATTACTTCGCGACGTTTGAGGCTGAATTGGTAAATATTTTAATGTCTCCCCGTCGTCATTCATGATGTAGATTTGAGCGTTCGGTAAAACTTCTTCTAACGTTTCTAACACGAGACGTTGACGAGTAATTTGTTTATTACCATCATATTCATTGTACAGCTTATTAAATACAGCCACGTCCCCTTCAGCTTGTTGAATGCGGGCAATTCTCTCACCTTCTGCCCGGGAAATAATCGCATCTCTCTCCCCTTGGGCTTCACTTAATTTTTGGTTTTCATATTTTCTTGCTTCGTTAATTTTTGTATTTTTCGTTTCACGGGCATCAGTTACCGCTGTAAAAGCAGCCCTTACTTCCTGATTTGGCAGTTCCACATCTTGCAATTTAACTGCCAAAATCGTAACACCAATATCATATTGTTCAACAAGAGAAACTAATAGTTCTCTCGTTTTCGTTTCAATATTTGCTCTTCCATCTGTTAATGCATCGTCAATCGTAGAGCTACCGATAACTGATCGAATTGCACTGCTCGTTGCATTATATAAAATTTGTCTAGGTTCTTGTGAGTTAAATAAATATTTCACTGGTTCAGAAATTTTGTATTGAACAACTAAATCGGTTAATACGATGTTTTCGTCTCCAGTAATCATTTTCGTCTCACTATCATGGGAAATTACTTCACCATCTTTTGTCGTTTCATATCCAAACTGTAAACTATATGTTTCCTTCGATAGAATTTCTACTTTTTGAATAGGCCAAGGTAATTTAAAATGCAATCCAGAATCTGTAATTGTTTCTGTTGCCTGACCAAAGGTAATGACAACTGCTTGTTCAGATTCATCGACCGTATACCACGTCGTAAAGGCACAAAAAGCAACAATAATTCCGAGAATCACTAAACCCGTTGAAAGCAATGCTCTTTTTACGCTCAAAAAAATCCCTCTCTTTCTCTCATAAATTACTTATAGCTTATTTACGATTGAAATTTAAAGAAAGTTTCAAAGTAATGAAAATTATTTATGAAAAAACAAAAGAGGCTGGGACATATAGCTAA
>JAAYHP010000160.1 GCA_012735355.1 Lysinibacillus sp.
AGCCAAATTGAAGTGACGTATTGGGGACGAACAATTTCTGTCGAAACTCGGGGATATTATTATTTCGTTGAATTTTTAATCCGAAAAGCTTTTCACTTTATAGGCTTCGGGTTGATAGGTACACTGATGTATCTATTGTTTCGCCGTTTAAACTGGAAGTTTGCGGCGCTCCTTGCAAGTATCGCAACCTTTTTCATTGCTTGTTTGGACGAGTATCGACAAACTTTTGTTGAAGGTCGTACCGGGGTTTTCGATGACGTGTTGCTCGATACTGCAGGTGCGATTACTTTTATCTATAGTTTAAAAATTTTATTATTTTTAAAAGACTTGTTGCTTAGAAAAAAGAAAAATGCGAGATGATAAGCTTTCGGCGATTTGTTCGTCGAAAGCTATTTTTATATAGATTGAATAATATATTTAAATATTTTTATTTTTCAAATTATTTTATATTAATAAATATTATTTTTATTTTCTCCTTCTTTTATTCCTCAATTCCCTTAGTGATATCGCTATCATTCTTCTTTTTTATAATGTTATTTTTTCTATTATTGCAGGAAGAATAATTTACTGATAAAATTTTTTCAACTACAATCAAAAATATTGATAAATATCATTGTTAATAATGATACCAATGGATTATGTATTGTATGTTATGGGTTGCACTATAACAGGAGCAAGTTCTGGAGAGTTCGCTTCATGCGACGCCGAAGGGTTCACAATCTCAGGCAAAAGGACAGAAAATGTGAGAATCTTTTCCCCTTTATGCATTTGAGATGGATTTTACTCCGTCTCTTTTTTTATTTGGCGAATCCCTCTCCTTTTACACAGATTATTTTAAGGAATCAAACATTGAATTCTAGTAAACTTGATAATTTCGGGGGGCATCATGATGGAAGAGAGAGAATTAAAGAGAGATTTGAAAAATAGGCACGTTCAACTAATTGCCATTGGGGGTACAATTGGGACCGGACTATTTTTAGGGTCAGGGGCTGCCATTTCGAAGGCAGGTCCTTCTATCTTGTTTGTGTATTTAATTGTTGGTACAGCATTATTTTTCGTGATGCGTTCCTTAGGTGAGATGCTTTTATCCAACGCTGGATATCAATCCTTCACTGATTTTGCAACGGATTATGTAGGGCCTTGGTCAGGATATATCACTGGTTGGACTTATTGGTTTTGCTGGATCATGACCGCCATGGCCGATGTCATCGCTGTTGGCATGTACGTTCGTTATTGGTTCGATATACCACAATGGATTCCTGCGCTTATAGCCGTTATAGTCTTGCTAGCTTTAAATCTTCTTACGGTAAAACTTTTTGGAGAATTAGAGTTTTGGTTTGCTTTAATTAAAGTCATCACGATTGTGGCTTTAATCGCTATCGGTATATTTCTATTGATTATCGGCTTTGAAACGGAAGCAGGTAAAGTTTCTGTAAGTAATATTTGGAGCCACGGTGGGCTATTCCCTAATGGATTTACCGGCTTCCTTTTTGCATTCCAAATGGTTGTGTTTTCTTTCGTGGGGGTAGAGTTAGTGGGAGTTGCTGCAGCAGAAACTTCCAATCCACAGAAAAACATCCCTTCTGCTATTAATAAAATTCCAATCCGAATTTTATTATTTTATGTCGGAGCGATTTTTGTCATCTTATGTATTAATCCGTGGACAAACTTGAGTGCGGCAAACAGTCCTTTCGTCCATGTGTTCGCTTTAGCTGGAATTCCAATAGCCGCTGGAATTGTGAATTTCGTCGTTTTAACGTCAGCTGCTTCTGCAGGTAATAGCGGATTATTTTCGACAAGTAGAATGA
>JAAYHP010000019.1 GCA_012735355.1 Lysinibacillus sp.
ATTTAAAAGTTTTATTTATCGATTTAGAACGTTTGAAAGAAATTGTTCCATTCGAACGAGATTTCCTCGAAAAACATATTTTGTGTGATCCACGCGTTAGAAAATATCAACGTCGTCGAGGACAGCATTGTGAAAGAGTTTGGCTTTGTGAGCCGACGTTAAAAGCAATAGAAGAAATCATTATGAATGAATGGCAAATCTAAAAATATTAAATCGGGCGGGCATTAGAGGTCGGGCAGAACCTCTACTTATATATTAATCTCTCAAAAGTAAACTTGGTATTCCGAGACGGAATATATTCCATTTTGGAATATTCGAAAGGGGTGAGAATGATGCAAATAACCCAGGAGTATCACAAGTTGCTGAAACAATTCAGAAAGAAAGCGAAAATGACCCAAGAACAAATTGCTTACGAACTCAATATAACTCAATCGACAGTAAGCAAAATCGAAAGCGGTCGATACTTTGTTGATATTCAAACATTCATGAACTGGGTGAGAGTAACAAATTGCGAAGCACAAGCAGCAGTAATGATGTTCGGCGCAGATGTGCTAAACAACGCTTTGACTTTATTACAAATGATTCCAGCATTTATAGGAGGGGTGCTGTTATGGATTTAAAATCTATCAATTTTGAGATAGCAAAAGAAAAAGCGTGCATTGATGATCTATTGATAATGATTGACATTCACGTTAAAGACGGGAATTTGGATTTAGCAACATCAAGAAGTCGTGATTTAACACGTTCTTTGGAGCGAGTACAGAAGCTCGAAAATCAACGCAGATTCTATATAACAATTCACAATTTATCAAAACAAGGTGTGCTTTGCGAGGTGGTCAAAAGGTGCGAAGAAAATCTAAGTGGCGTAAGTTGACATTAATTCAAAAGTTATTGTTATCAGGCAAGGTGATTCGATGAAATGGTTGAACAATTACTTCTTTGGTGGAGAAACGCATTGGACAGATTACTTATGGTTTTACGGAACGATAGCTTACGGGTTATTGGTAGTTGTCTTCTTATATTTTCACATCAATTAAAAAACCGCTAATCGCCCCAACGATTAGCGGTTGATATAAAGCCTAGGAACTTTACTTAATTAACTCAATTATACCATGAATCGAGTGAAAGGAGAACTGGGAATGAGATTTAAAGTAATTGAAGGTGAATTGTTGGAGTTCGAAAAAGAGCTAAACGAATTTGTATCTCGACCAACCATTAAGGTGATGGGAATCGTATATTGCATGTCTGGTTTACCCGGAAGTGATTCTGCCGGTTGGTTACCAACAACTTATCACAGTGCGCTTATTCAATATGAAGTTACTGAATAAATTTCAAAGGTTGCGAGAGTTTTCTCGCTCCTATCCAGCAGTCTGTAAACACTTTGGTTGGTTAGCCATGGACTCCTCGTTTATAGGCTGCTTGATGGGACTAGCAATCTATCTATAATACCGAGCTCAGTACGCCATGACCTCATAGATCGAGCGACAGTTACCTAGTAACCCCAGTAGCGACGACAGTATTGTAGATAGATTGGTGGTTTTCCATCAGAAAGGAAGGTGAAAGTTATGAACGCAATAGAGCGTATGCAGGCACAACAACAAAAGGTACTCGATGTAGTTGAAAAGTTGGGTTTAAAAGAAGTGTATAACATCGAGTTCACCGATTATAAAGTCAAAATATTAACATCATTCGAAGAATTGCTGAAAGTGGAAGGTGCTGAACCAAGAAAGGGATTGGACAACGAAACTTTGCACATCAACATCGTAGTTGATGGCGTAGAAATCGGCGCTTGTAAACAAATAAAGAAGGAGGTCAGCTAAATGCCAACATGGGAGCTAATTCAATCAATAACGAACGGTGCATATATCGGTGGAGAAACTTTTGTAAATCAATCGGGCGAAGAACTTTACTTCGACGGCACTTACTTAATCGGCATCGACAAAATCGACTTAACAAAACAACACGAGTGGAACTACGTTGGAGTGAAATCGGCATGAGTTCACTTATTGAAAATCCGATGATATTAGTAAGAATCGAACGAAATCATAAACCAAATAAATTAGTAGTGATCGACACGACAGACGATAACGACACGGATAATCCAGACTACGATATTTTCGGTCAAGTCATTGTAAAGAACGATGAATACTATGTTTTTGGCGAACATGTCATTCACGTTGAAAACATCGAAAAATACTTCGAGGACTATCTTAAAGCGGTACACAAGGTAAAAAAATAACCGCTGTTGGCGCAGCGGTCAGGGCTCATACAAATTACAATTTTCTTCATTTTAACGTATGAGCCTCTAAAAAACAATATAGGATGTCAAATAAATGGCGACATTATATGAATTACAAGAAAACTACACAAACATTCAAATGTTAATTGAATCAGGTGAATATACAGCAGAAGAATTACAGTTTGCAATCGATGCGGTAAAAGACGAAATCGAAAAGAAATTAGAAGGCTATGCAATGATCGTGAAAAATTTAGAGTCTGATATCGAGGGTTTAAAAGCAGAAGAAAAAAGACTTGCTGAGCGAAGAAAATCACTCGAAAACGGTGTAAGACGAATGAAAGAAGCGATGCAAGGCGCTTTAATCCAAACGGGAAGTAACAGTGTGAAAACATCGAAATTTACAGTTTCTTTACGAAAATCTATCGCAGTAATGATAGAAAACGAGGAATTGATTCCTGAACAGTTTTTCCGAGTGAAAAAAGAAGTGAATAAATCTGAAATTTCCAACTGGTTAAAAGAAAACAAGGAAATTCCTGGTGCAAAATAGGTCGAAAATCAATCACAGCAAATTCGATAAGGAGGTCTAAAAAGATGGCAGAGACAGCTTTAAAAGTACAAAGCCAAGTTGATTCACTATCAATCATTGATTCTATGGATTTAAACGCAATTCAAGGCACTTTAGCAAAGATTAACCAGTTTCAAATTGTCGTTCAAAATACCTTAAAGGCTAATCACGACTACGGAGTTATTCCAGGTACAAACAAACCGACGTTACTAAAGCCTGGGGCTGAAAAAATTCTAATGTTAATGGGGTAAACAAGCGAATATGAAGTGACGGAGCGCATCCAGGATTATGACAAAGGTTTCTTCGCATTTACAGTTCGATGCGAACTTTACAAAAACGGCATGAAAATAACCGAGGGGGTTGGACATTGTAACACCAAAGAGAAAAAGTATATTAAACAAGATCCTTACACACTTGCGAACACTTGCTTAAAAATGGCTAAAAAACGAGCGCAGATTGACGCCACGTTAACAGTAGCCAGTTTATCAGAAGTATTTACTCAAGACATAGAGGATATGCAAGAGTACATCCAAACGGAACGAATTGAAACGATGACAGCAGAAGATGCGGCGAAAATTAAACTTTCATTCGGAAAATACAAGAATAAGACATTGAAGGAGGTTTACCAAACTCAACCAGATTACTTAGAGTGGTTAGTTAGTCAAGACCGTACTGAACCAGTGATTAAAAAAGCTATTCAAACAATGTTCGATGCAGTAGAGCAGCAAAAAATTCGTAAAGCACAACAGCATTTACAACAACAAGAACAACAAGTAAATCCACAACAAGAAGTACGCAATGATACGGAACCAACAAATGAAGATTTCCCGATGGTGAAAGATGAAGATTTACCATTCGACTAATAAGCGAGGGGATTGCTCCCCTTGCTAATAACAATAGGAGGGCGAGGGCAA
>JAAYHP010000161.1 GCA_012735355.1 Lysinibacillus sp.
CTTGTATATACACTTCACTATGGTTTTGAATAAATAATGCATTTCTTTTTCCTTGATAAATTTCCGATTCTTTTAAAATGACGGAACTATCATTGACAACGATTTGTGCCAGATCATGTTGAAATATTTGACTATGATAAAAGAAAAAGTTGGAATTTTTTATAACTTTTACGCCGTATGACTTGCCGTTATATATTTGACAATGTTCAAACTTTGCTGTTGAATGTTCATTTATTTCGATTTGTACGTTCATGCTGTCATGAAATCTGCAATGGATTGCATGTATTTCACAGCGATGTAATACGAATATACTTTTTCCATTTTCAAAAGTAGAATCGGTAAGTTGGATTTTAACTTTCGTTTTACTAGCGATATGGGGCATATGGTTATGTGTAAACTTACAACCATCTACTTCGACTTTTGAATGGGTAGTAGCAAGGACTCCATTACCATTGTTTTCACATACTTCACTTTGAAACAATTTTAACATTCCCCGATCCACATTGATTGCAGAATTACCATTTTGATTCACTTTACAATGGGCTAGCATGCATTCCGATTTTTTATCCACAATAAAACCAACATGGTGCCCATTTACGATAATGCATTCCTTCATGGAACAAAGGGACTTTTCTGTAACGACCACTTGAATAGATGAATGATTTTCAATATTCGATTCTTTACAATTGACAATAGATTCTTTGCTTATTAGTAAGCCGTATTCATGACCAGAATGGATTTCACATCGCTCTAAATGCAATTTTGATTTTTTACTTACATGAATATTTGAACGATTGTGATGAGAAATTTCACAATGGGTCATAATGCTTTCTGCATTTTGTAATGCCACCCCACATTCATTCCCATTTTGAATTGTACAATGTTTTCCATTTAAATAACTGTTTTGAATAAATAGTTGAGAAAACTTGTGAAAGAGAAGATTCGTTGAATTCAAAGTTACGTCTGATTGATGATCTGCAAATATGCCGTAACCTTCCCCACGTTGAATTGTACTTTTATGATCGATATATGTGGAATTTTCAATCAATATTTGATGTTCTTTATGATATTGTAAAAAACAATTTTTTGACTGCATAAAGGAGTTTCCTGTGATCCAGAAGCCTTGAGAAGCATTAGAACAGTCACTATTTTCAATGAAGGCTTTAGAATTTTTCACGAGAAGATGCATTTTTCCATTATGTTGAAAAGTACAATGTTCGAATAGTCCGCTGCTATTATTGATCAAAGCTACTGCAACTTCTTTTGCCCCTTTGAATGTACAATTCCTTCCTATAATATATCCACCGTTTATTGTAAGAAGAATATCTATATTGCCTTCAATAGTACATTGTTCAAAAATCGCATCACCTTCAACATACATTTGGGAAGTAGGGGATATCGTAATGCGTTTAAAAACAACCCGTACATTTTTAGGAATAATTAAAATACCTTCAATGATAGTTCTCCCCGCAGAATCGCCAATCAACGTAACATCTTTTTCAAAATGAATGGATTCGTTATATTTTTTATTTAACAATTGTATTGAATCATCGTTTTTAACACTATTTAGTGCACTTTTTATTGTTTTTACTTTTGGAAAAAACAAGCGAAATAGCGAAATCATTTTGATCCCTCCTAAAAACTTACATACATCTATTCTCACTAAAAAAATGGAATTCTAACCCTTTTTCTTAAAAAAATGATGTAGTTATTGGGATTATGGGTAAAATGTTATAATGGATGAGCTTGTAGAGATGAAAGAGAGGTGTAGAGAGCTTGAAAAATCGATTTGTAAGGGTTTTCCTCTATGTAGCAGTCATTTTTCTTCTTGCATTTATATTTCAATATTTCACTGTCAATTTTTCAGGAGAAGGGTTTCAAACTCCTGAAGAAGCATTGCCGAAAGATGCGGAATATGTATGGATTGAAGGACCAAAAAGGGAAAAAGAACATCGGTATTTCTTTTTATCTAACGGCAACTATTTTGGAACAGGTGTAGTGGAGAAAAATTTCAAAGGTTGGAAGAGTGGAGAAGGGGCTTATGCTAAGTTACCAAATCCTTTAAAAGACAATGAAATTACCTCTGCTTATTCAGACGGATATATTATATTTGGTTTAATAAAACAAAAAGGGGAAGTAGTCGTAACGGTCAATGATGTAAAGGCTAACATCATTGAACTTTCAACAATCCCGAAAGAGACAAGAAGTATGTATAAAATAGAAGATTATTCTATTTGGTATGTTGATTTAGAGAAATTAGAAGATAAGGAACATTTCAATATTAAAGTGCAAAAAAACGATGGTGAAATATTAAGTGAATTATCTATTTAATATCAGCATTATAAAGTCTTTTCATTTTTATTCATAGAGTATAAACTATAGATAGGATTATCCAAATTATTCATAGAATTCTTGAAGTTGCCTTTTTCAATCATTCATTGAATTTATGAATAGTTTGGAATCATATCGAATTGTTTGCTTGGTCATAAATTTAACTAATCACAAAACATAATTTTAATGTAATTTACTTATAAACATAAGTAAGTTATGATGAATTA
Organism: Lysinibacillus sp.; assembly: GCA_012735355.1. Classification (GTDB taxonomy): domain Bacteria; phylum Bacillota; class Bacilli; order Bacillales_A; family Planococcaceae; genus Ureibacillus. Next base: position 2,559 of record JAAYHP010000161.1, read on the forward strand.
TGGAGAAAAGAGCAAGCAAACTTTTCAATACAATTATAGGGGGATTACATATGGCAAAGAGCAACTTACACAACAGCCGTGCTTCTTTCGAACTAAATGGTAAAACATATAATTACTACCGTTTAGCTGCGTTGGAAGAAGCAGGAATTGCAAAAGTTTCATGTCTACCTTATTCTATTAAAATTTTATTAGAATCAGTACTACGCCAATATGATAACTATGTAATTAAAGAAGAGCATGTAAACAACTTAGCTAAATGGGCAGAAGGAGCAGATCCAGAAGGAGAAGTACCATTCAAACCTTCTCGCGTTGTTCTACAAGACTTCACTGGTGTACCAGTAGTTGTAGACTTAGCATCATTACGCTCTGCAATGAAAGAACTAGGTGGGGATCCAGCAAAAATTAATCCGGAAATTCCAGTTGACCTTGTAATTGACCACTCTGTACAAGTTGACACTTACGGAACTTCTACAGCTTTACAAGCAAACATGGATTTAGAATTCGAACGAAACGCTGAACGTTACAATTTCTTAAAATGGGCGCAAACTGCTTTCGATAATTTCCGTGCTGTTCCTCCGGCAACAGGTATCGTTCACCAAGTAAACTTAGAATACTTAGCTCCTGTTGTACACGTGAAAGAAAACGAAGATGGAACTTTTGAAGCATATCCAGATTCAGTAGTAGGTACTGACTCCCACACTACAATGATTAACGGTCTTGGAGTACTTGGATGGGGTGTTGGTGGTATCGAAGCGGAAGCAGGTATGCTTGGTCAACCTTCATACTTCACAATTCCTGAAGTTATCGGTGTTAAATTAACAGGCGAACTTCCAAACGGTGCTACAGCAACTGACTTAGCATTAAAAGTAACTCAAGTTTTACGCAAACGCGGTGTTGTTGGTAAATTCGTTGAGTTCTTCGGTCCTGGTGTATCTAAACTTCCACTTGCAGACCGTGCAACAATTTCTAACATGGCTCCAGAATATGGTGCTACATGTGGATTCTTTGCAATCGATGAAGAATCATTAAACTATATGCGTTTAACAGGACGTGACGAAGAACATGTAAAAGTTGTTGAACAATACTTAAAAGCAAACGATATGTTCTTCGATCCTAACTTAGAACCTGTATATACAGACGTTTTAGAAATTAAATTAGATGAAATTCAAGCTAACCTTTCTGGTCCAAAACGTCCACAAGACTTAATTCCACTTTCAGAAATGAAAGCTCGTTACCGTGAAGCTGTTACAGCTCCAATGGGCGTACAAGGATTCGGTTTAACAGAAGAGGAGTTTGAAAAAACTTCTACTATTAAATTTGCAGATGGCGATGTAGAAATGCCTACAGGTGCGGTAGCAATCGCTGCTATTACATCTTGTACAAATACATCAAACCCATACGTTTTAATCGCTGCAGGACTTGTTGCGAAAAAAGCGGTTGAACGTGGTATTAAACCTCCAAGATGGGTAAAAACATCTCTTGCACCAGGTTCTAAAGTAGTTACTGGCTACTTACAAGATTCTGGTTTACAAGATTACCTAGATCAAATTGGATTCAACACAGTTGGTTACGGTTGTACAACATGTATCGGTAACACTGGTCCATTACTTCCTGAAATTGAAGAAGCGATTAAAGAAAAAGACTTATTCGTTACTTCAGTACTTTCAGGTAACCGTAACTTCGAAGGTCGTATTCACCCATTAGTAAAAGCTAACTACTTAGCTTCACCACCACTTGTTGTTGCTTACGCATTAGCTGGTACAGTGGATATCGACTTACAAAAAGATCCAATTGCGAAAGACAAAGATGGTAAAGATGTTTACTTCAATGACATTTGGCCATCTACTGAAGAAGTAAAAGCAATCTTAAATAAAGTAGTTACACCATTACTATTCAAGAAAGAATACGAAACGGTATTTACTGCTAACGAAAAATGGAATGCAATTGAAACATCAACTGAGTCTTTATACACATTTGATGAAAATTCAACTTACATCCAAAACCCACCATTCTTCCAAGGATTATCAAAAGATCCAGCTCCAATTCAAGAGCTTAAAGGAATGCGTGTAATTGCGAAGTTTGGTGACTCTGTAACAACAGACCACATTTCACCAGCTGGTGCAATCGGTAAAGATACTCCAGCAGGTAAATACTTAATCGAAAAAGGTGTAGCAATTCGCGACTTCAACTCTTACGGTTCACGCCGTGGTAACCATGAAGTAATGATGCGTGGTACATTTGCAAACATTCGTATCCGTAACCAAGTAGCACCTGGTACAGAAGGTGGATTCACTACTTACTGGCCAACAGGCGAAGTAATGTACATTTATGATGCTTGCATGAAATACCAAGAGCAAGGCACAGGACTTGTAGTTCTTGCAGGTAATGACTACGGTATGGGATCAAGCCGTGACTGGGCTGCAAAAGGTACAAACCTTTTAGGTATTAAAACAGTTATCGCACAAAGTTATGAGCGTATCCACCGTTCGAACTTAGTGATGATGGGTGTACTACCACTTCAATTCATGCCAGGCGAAAGTGCAGAAACACTTGGCTTAACTGGTAAAGAAGAAATTTCTGTAAACATTACAGACGATGTAAAACCACGTGAAGTATTAACAGTAACTGCTAAATCTGAAGATGGAACAGTGAAAGAATTCAAAGCTCTTGCTCGTTTCGACTCAGAAGTAGAAGTTGACTACTACCGTCACGGTGGTATCTTACAAATGGTATTGCGCAATAAATTAGCACAATAAGATTATCAACTTCCACAAAATAAGAAGCAGGTTGACATTTTCAACCTGCTTTTTTTCTGATAAAATTATTCTCTTTTCATTCTAATATCCGATTTTCTTTATGCATATATATCAATATTAAGTTTAATGATATTGGAGAGGGAGTATGAAAAGATTTAGTATTTTTGCGAAATGTCATGACGGTCGGTATTTTTATTTGAATTTCGATAATACAGAAATCCTTCATTGTTTAAGGCAAATTCCACCTCCTGAAGGATTGTTAGCAATTATTGATTGGCCGATTGTAAAATCAGTAGAAATTGAGTTTTTCGTAGAGCTGATTAATGGAAATATTAAATATTATTATTTAAAAGATCGATTAACAGAAATAAAAGAAACGGTAATATTAGATAATCAATAATCCCTTATACTAGTCCCCTAAACGGGCTATTTTTTTTTGAAAAACAGTTAATGGCAAAAGAAAAAGGCCTATCTGACAAGTAGATAAGCCTTTTATTTACCATTCGATATTTGCGATGATTCCTTCCTCATCGTGGAGGTCTAATACAATTCGAGCAGACATCGAATCTTTATTTAATTGATTTTCAATGTAATAACGAATAGCCATAATAAAATTCATCGTATTATAAGGCTGCATTTCACCGTTGACGTATGCTTCAGCAGTAAATCCGCTATCGTCATCATACATTAACTCTACTTCCACTTCTTCGGGATTAACATTTTTAAACTTCGCATGGAAGATGCAAAGAGCATTAATCACTTCTTGTTCGAGCAATGTTATCTTTTCCAATTTTCTGTAACCTCTTTTTCATTTTTACGCTTAATCATGAAATAAATTTTGAAAATTAAGTAAGCAACTAATAAGATAGCTCCAAGGTTAATGGCTAACCCTAAAAGATTACCAAGAAGCCCCATATCTGCGAATAAACTACCGAAAAGTAAACCAGCTAGACCACCAACAAGGAGACCTTTCATTAAACCACCTGAAGAAAAACCACCTTTATTTGTTGTTGTGCCTGCTTGATTATTTTTATTTGTTGTTGACGTATTATCATTTTTGTTTGTCGTTGCTTTATTTACGCTACCGCTAGTACCAGCATCATCATTTTGAATACGATTTGATGACGGAGAGTTATTAAAGCCTTTTTTACCTGATTTATAAGATTTCGCTTCAACTGTCGTATCTACACCATCAAATAGTGCAATGGCTCCCACATTAGAAAAGACTAATGCAAAGGCTAATAAAATTGCCGAAAGTTTTTTCATTCCATAATCCTCCTATTTTACATCTTTTGATGTACTCTATTAGTATAACTATTGGTGTGCTGAAAGTCTAGTAATTGCAATGCTTCAACGTTTTTTATTATTCATAACTGGAATAACAAACTTTTATGAAAAAAGCTTATTCATATACAAAAATTAACGTTTTATTTACACAGAATTTGTCAAGAATAACGTGGTTTTAGAGTGAATTTTTTTATCTTGCATATTCTGTTAAAATAGTAATGTAAAATATTGTAACTAAATAAGCGTTAGATGGTGATAAATTATGAAAAATTTCTCTTGGATTAAAGGTCTTATTTTCGGTACTGTATTATCATTTGTCACTGCATTATTATTTATGCTAATGGGGCAAGCATGGGCTGGTGGAATAACCTCTTTCACGGAGAAAGTTGGTTGTACTACTCAGTAATAATCCCTTTCGCACTTACTTTTGCAGTGTTAGGTGGAAATTTTCACAATAGCAATGAATTATCAAACAAAAAACTTTGGCTTATAAGTGTTATATGTGCCTTTCTTGTAACTTTATACAGTGGAACTATCGGTGCTATCTTTGGTGAAATGATCGTTAGAGGTGGTATAGAAACAATAAATGTTGAGGGAACATTAGTCTGGGGTACAATCTACGCCTTTATATTGCTTCCTCTTACTACTCCCTTCGCAAGATTTTTGATAGGAATTTTTTACATTCTTATTAGAAGGTAAGCAAAGAATATTAATAACAATGAGATAGGGATATAAGTCGATTTTTTAAAAATTAACGGAATAAATTTAGTTAAGTACTGATATGCATTGAAAATTGATTGGTGTTCCGGGGCGACTCCACCGAAAAAAGCGTTCCCGGAGCGGAAATTATTTTCAGTTAAATGTCAAAGACTTATCATTTTCATTTAAGAGAAAAAGAAGAGTTTTTACTTTTGTCCTAACCTTTGTTTTTTATGCATATGTGTAGAAAAATTATTTGTGAAATCGATAGGGAAGCGGTATTATTAAAAATAGATTTTTCTGTAAATAAGGAGGAAGGGAAAGTTATGAATAAGATTAAAATTGGTATTGTTGGATATGGAAATTTAGGTCGGGGTGTTGAAGCTGCAATTAATCAAAATCCTGATATGGAATTAGTTGCTGTTTTTACTCGTAGAAATCCAGAATCGTTAAAGATACAATCCGATGCGAAAGTAGTTCACGTAGATGATGCATTTTCATATAAAGATGAAATTGACGTAATGATTTTATGCGGTGGTTCTGCGACAGATTTACCTGAACAAGTACCACATTTTGCTCAACATTATAATACGATCGATAGTTTTGATACCCATGCAAAAATTCCTGAATTTTTTGATGCTGTGAATGAAGTTGCTGAAAAATCTGGTAAAGTATCGATAATTTCTGTTGGTTGGGATCCAGGATTGTTTTCATTAAATCGTTTGCTAGGTGAAGTTGTGTTACCAGTAGGAAATACATATACGTTTTGGGGAACTGGTTTGAGCCAAGGCCATTCTGACGCGATTCGTCGTGTTCCAGGGGTAAAAAATGGCGTGCAATATACGATTCCAATTGAAGATGCGGTAAATCGCGTTCGCAACGGAGAAAATCCAGAGCTTTCTACTCGTGAAAAACATGCCCGTGAGTGTTACGTTATTTTAGAAGAAGGAGCAGATGCGGCTAAAGTAGAACATGAAATAAAAACAATGCCAAACTATTTTGCTGATTATGATACGACAGTACACTTTATTTCTGAAGAGGAATTACAGAAAAACCATAGCGGAATGCCTCACGGAGGATTTGTCATTCGCAGTGGTGAAAGCAACGAAGGACATAAACAAATTGTGGAATTTAGCTTAAAGCTGGAAAGTAATCCAATGTTTACATCTAGCGTGCTCGTTGCCTATGCCCGTGCAGCATATAAATTAAACGAAAAAGGGGAAAAGGGTGCAAAAACAGTCTTTGATATTCCATTCGGTTTATTATCACCAAAATCTCCAGCAGAATTAAGAAAAGAGCTATTATAGTTTTCTGTGTGGAAAACGACCAGATATTAATTCCTTTTTTC
>JAAYHP010000162.1 GCA_012735355.1 Lysinibacillus sp.
ATATTATTTTTTGTCCCAATCAACTTAATATTAAAATGTGTGTAAAAAAATATTTTTCTATAAATTTGTTTAAAATTGACAAATTAACGAACCTTTTTTTCATAACACAATTATCTTGTATTATTCCCAAATCTTCTCTATTACTTTTCTTGAAATATGTAGTAAAATAAGAGTTAATGATGACATATATGTATACAAACGAGGTGTTTAAATTGGATGCAAGAGAAATTGAAGAAATTATGGATGTCATAAAAGAGTTCTTCCCCGAAAATACATCCATCGCTATCTCAGATACGAAAGAATATATATATTACCAACCAAGTAAAAAGGTAGATTTAAAAATTAAACCGGGCGATCCAATTAAAGAAGGTTCAGCTGCATATAAAGCTATTCAATACGGTAAAAAAATCAATTCTTATATTGAGTCCGATGTATTTGGAGTTCCTTACTATGGAATGAGCATCCCTTTAATTAATGAAGGAGAAATTAAAGGGGCAGTAACTGCAATTTTCCCTCAAAAGCCATCACCATTTTTAACAAACTACATCACAATAAAAATTGATGACTGTTGGTACCCTATTAAACACAATGAAGTCGTTTATTTAGAAACACAACTTCGGAAAACTTTTGTGAAAACAATGGAAAAAGAAGGATTCCATCGTTTGAACTTAAGCGACTTAGAACTATTTTTATCCAACGATCACTTCATTCGTTGTCATCGCTCATACATCGTTAATATTGATTTTATCGATGAAATTCAACCAGATTCTCATTCAACTTTCCTTTTAGTTATGCGCGATGGTACAAGAATACCTGTAAGTCAAAGATACGCTAGCTACTTCCGTCGTTCCTTAGGATTTTAGAAAAGCGACCATTATTGGTCGTTTTTTTATTTTTTTAATATAACTAACCCCCAACTCCATTTTGTCGAAAAAGCTCGATTTTTCTCTCTTATTCAACATTTAAGCACTTTCACGCAGATTTTGAAGATTGTGTGACAAAGCCATGCTATTATTGTATTACTGAGCAGTACTTCATTTGCTCGTTCAAAAAACTGAAAATTCTTACATAGTTTTTACATTTGCTACTTGAATAACAAATAAAGGGGAGGATATCTTTGGATTCAATTATTGAAAAACGAATTGGTATTCCACAATTAAGAAACCTTGTTGTTTCTGCTGATGAAGCGGCGGCATTAATTCCAGACGGCTCAGTTGTGGGGATGAGCGGATTTACACGTGCTGGAGATGCAAAAGTTATTCCATTAGCACTTGCAGAAAGAGCGAAAAAAGAAAAATTCAAAATTGATGTATATACAGGTGCTTCGTTAGGCCCTGAATTAGATCAAGTTCTAGCTGAATCAGGTGCAATTCGTAAGCGTGGACCTTACCAAGGTGAAAGAGCAATGCGTAACTTAATTAACTCTGGACAAGTGTTATACGTAGATGCTCACCTTTCTCATAACGCTGAATTAGTTCGCCAAGGTATTATTGGCCCAATTAAATATGCTGTTATTGAAGCTTGTGCTATTACAGAAGACGGATTACTTATTCCTACAACTTCAGTAGGTAACTCACCAATCTTCGCACAATATGCTGAAAATATTATTGTCGAATTAAATATTTCTCACCCAGAAACAATGATTGGTCTTCATGACATTTATGTACCAGGGCCACAAGGAGATCGTGAACCGATTCCTATTACAAACGCTAATCAACGCATTGGGGAAATCGGAATTAAAGTTGATCCTGAAAAAATTAAAGCGATTGTTATTTCAGAAGAGCCAGATGCGCCTTCATTAATTGTTGATCCAGACGAAGAAACTCAAAGAATGGCAGATATTTTACTAGACTTCTTCCGTTCTGAAATAAAAGCTGGTCGCTTAACAAATAAATTAATGCCAATCCAATCCGGCGTTGGTTCTGTTGCAAACGCTGTTTTAGATGGATTCAAAGATTCTGAATTCGAAGATTTACAAGTGTATTCCGAGTGTTTACAAGATGCGGTATTCAATTTAATCGATGCTGGTAAAGTAAACTTCGCATCCGCTACATCTATCACTTTAACTGAAGAACTACAAAAACGCGTATACGGAAACCTTGAAAAATATGTTGACAAAGTTGTATTGCGTCCACAAGAAATTACTAACCACCCTGAAGTTGTCCGCCGTCTCGGATTAATTTCTATCAATGCTGCTCTTGAAGTAGATATTTATGGTAACGTAAACTCTACTCACGTTAGCGGAACAAATATGATGAACGGTATCGGTGGTTCTGGTGACTTTGCACGTAACGCTCGTCTTGGTATTTTCGTAACGAAATCATACGCAAAAGGTGGAGCTATTTCATCGATCGTTCCAATGGTTTCCCATGTTGACCACACTGAACACGATGTCGATGTAATTGTTACTGAACAAGGTATCGCTGACTTACGTGGTCTTGCACCAAAAGAGCGTGCAGAATTGATTATTGAAAACTGCGTACATCCAGACTTCAAAGACCAATTAAGAGATTATTATAAACGTGCTGTGGAATCAACAGGAAACGCACAAACACCTCATATTTTAGAAGAAGCTTTAAGCTGGCACATCAACTTAGCTAAAAACAAAACAATGAAAAAATAATTGCGAAAAACGGAGCTGAATTAGCTCCGTTTTTTTTATGCAGTAATTGATTCCAAAAATATAATTTTTTTAGAACTTATCTCTTTAAAGAAATATTTGAAATACTTTTATTGTATAATACTTATTGATAACAGTTTTCAATAAGGGGTGCTGATATGCGCTATTTCATATATTTAATTATCTTTTTCTCCTTTTTTGATTTATTTACCCAATTACCTATTATGAGTACATATGCGGAATCATTAGGAGCTTCTGCTTTCATTACTGGATTAGCTGTAGGATGTATTCTTTTTCTAATACTTTCGGAAATATTTTTTCTGGCTTTTGGACAGATCGCTCAGGTCCTTTCCGCGTATTACTATTCGGTCTTTTTGCA
>JAAYHP010000163.1 GCA_012735355.1 Lysinibacillus sp.
CCAATGTCATAAAGTTATTGAACCAAAAATTTACAGTTATTAGGCAACCACCGGTTGCCTCCTTTTAAAAATATTAAATCATCCTTTATAGCTTTAATCATTTTCTAAAGTTGGGTAAAAAAGGCAATAGGATGCCCGAGGCTTAAATATTTATTTTTTAAGCCCCTAATTTATTTACATTTAATAAGCAAATAGGTTATATTTATCTTATGTATTGTTTATAGACACCTTTTTTGGTTTAGGGGATACTTGGTTGAGTACAGGCCTTTTTTTCGAGGGAAGGTTCGCCCCGACCGAATAGGTGTCTTATTTCTTATAATCTCCCTCATTATTTTTGTATACATCCTTTCTCTTTTCATTAGACAATCTTCCAATAACATTCGAACCATCCTATCTTTTAATTTCCCTATTAATACATTGGTGTTTACTTGGTAATCATGTTTTCTCCTTTTTTCCCTATTTTCCTCAACAATAGATTCATTGGCATCAATTCTCAATAGACCGACCATATTGGATAAATATATCGATGCATAGAAATCTTGTTCAATTGCGATTTTCGAACCACCCGTAAAATTTTCTATTTCGATTTTATTTTTCACGTTATTATACTCAGTTTCAATTCCCCAGCGTTTAAAATAAAGAGTTTTGAACTCAGAAATATTGAAACCTTCCTCTATTAGATTTGTGACAAGTATTTCTTCTGTGTCAGAATCTAGTAAGAACCTAACTACACGAGCATTAACCACTTGGCCCTCATGTGTTATTTGTATAATTTGATCAGCTTTCTTCGCTTCGACAATTTCCTTTATCGTATTTTTTTGACATCGCATAAGATACTTGATGCCAATGGCATCTAAAAAAGCGATAAAATCTCTTGACGGATAACCTCTATCAAACAAAATTAGGTCGTTCTTCAATCCGGTTTGTACGAGTTCTTTAATCATATTCTTTGCACTATCTCGCTCAGCTACCTTATAAGGATCGATTTTAGAAGTTATTATAATCCCATTTTCAAGATCATAGATACAAGAGGCTCTAGCTCTTGCATAGCTTGACCTTTGATTTCTTCCATACCCAAAATAATTTCGAAGTTCCTCGGTGTCAGGTATTTGTAATACACTTCCGTCAATTGCGCAAAGCCTAAATCCACGATAAGTTTTAAAAGAATTTTCTTCATAATACCAATTAACAATCGCTTTTGAGAGTTTTACAAAAGCGAGGGGAGAAACCTTCTTTCGTGCAGCAGAATAGCCTTGTTTAGAAATACTAATATCTGATAAATTAAACTTGTCAAAAAAGTCGTCAAGTTCAATCTGAAGACTCTTTTTGACAAAATTTAAATTAAATAAAATTGTATTTTTGAAATTTAACTTCTTTTCTTTTCGCGTAAAGTACGTTTCCTTTGTTCGAGATTCAATCATAAACATCACATCATTCAGCATCTTTCGAGTAATCTCAATTGCCCCTAAAAAAGTACTTTTTGTTTTCAAAAAAACCACCATCCTCGTTTTATTAACCAAAAATTGGTTTCTAAAACGATTTTGGTGGACTTTTTAAAAACGCAAGAGTCTTATTACCTATCTTTATGAAGATTAAATAAAAAATCGGTATTTGAATAAACTTCCATTAATTGTAAACATAAGTTGATGACATTGGACTCGAGCCTCCTCGGAGCTCGTTCCTCGCTCCTGCGGGGTCTCGAGTTTCGGGCTGTTCCCGTTGGAGTCGCCCCGTCACTCCACTCAATTTTCGTTGCATATCATTTTTTTTCTATGCTTCTTCACTGATTCTTAATTAAATTAGCTATATGTCCCAACCTCTTCATTCTTTTTAGTTGTTAATATATCGGTTTTCGTTCTTTTATAACACGAATTGTTTCTAAAGTGGCATCTTCAGGACCTTGCACAGGTAAGCCGGCTTCTATGTTCATTTGAATATAGTCAATATTCTCTTGCGTAATCACTTCACCAGGAATAAAAATAGGAATTCCCGGTGGATATACCATAATGAATTCAGCGCAAATATAGCCTGCTGATTCTTTTAAAGGAATGACTTCTGTGCTGGAATAAAAGGCATCCCTCGGCGTCATGGCAAGGGCAGGAATATCCGGCACATTGACTTCTGTTTCCTTAATGCAAGCATCTGAATCGAAAGTTTGAGCCATGCGTTGCAAAGCGTTGATAAGCAAGTTAATTTCTTTTTTCGAGTCACCAAATGTAACGAGACAAAGAATGTTGTATAGATCGGACATTTCTACTTCGATATTGGCATTTTCTCTAAGCCATTCTTCGGCTTGATGCCCAGTAATGCCTAAATCTTTCACGCTAATTAATAATTTCGTTGGATCCATATCGTACGTTGCCGATGAAGTTAACTTTTCTCTTCCCGCTACCTTTAAATGAGGAATTTTGTTGATTCGTTTTCTAGCTTCTTTTGCATTTCGAATCGTTGCCTCTAATAATTCATTACCATGAACGGCTAATTGTCGTCGTGCACAATCGAGTGATGCTAGCAATGGATAAGACGTTGAAGTTGTCGTTAACATCGATAAGACCGATTGAACCCGATTGACGCTCACAAGGCCTTCTCGCACGTTTAAAACAGAACTTTGCGTCATGGATCCTCCTAATTTATGAACGCTCGTTGCGGCCATATCGGCACCTGCTTGCATCGCTGAAAGGGGCAGCTCCTCATGGAATTTTAAGTGAATTCCGTGGGCTTCATCGACAATGACAGGTATATTAAACCCGTGTGCAATTTCGACGATGCGTTTTAAATCAGCAGCGAATCCGAAATAGGTTGGATTAATGACGAGTAATGCCTTTGCATCTGTAAATTTATTGATCGCTATTTCGACTGATTCGGCAGAAATGCCATGGGTAATTCCGTACTCTTCATCCACTTCAGGATGAATAAAAATAGGAATAGCTCCTGAAAGAACAATGGCTGACATAGTTGATTTATGAACATTCCGTGGTACCAAAATTTTATCTCCTGGACCGACGACGGACTTAATCATCGTCATAATAGCGCCACTAGTTCCTTGTACGGAGAAAAATGTATGATCAGCACCAAAAGCTTGTGCTGCAAGCTCTTGAGCTTTTTTTATAGCAGCTTTTGGCGAATGTAAGTCATCTAGTGGAGCGATATTAATTAAATCGATTGATAATACGTTGTCTCCGACGAATTCTCGAAAGGCTGGATCCATCCCTTGTCCCTTCTTATGACCGGGAATGTGGAATTGGATCGGGTGTTTATTTCGATGTTTTATTAATGCGGCGAATAATGGAGTTTCTAATTGTGACAACGCAGGTACCACCTCACTTTATTTTATTTTCAAAAACAAAAAAATTATAGCATCTTCCCACTCTACTTGCTATAAAAATTTAAAATAAAAGGAAAATAAAAATAATTGAAGAAATATATAAATAAATAGAAAAAAGGGGGATGAGCAAGTTGAATTGGGAAACGAGAGTAACTAAATTGTTAGGGATTAAATATCCCATTATACAGGGCGGTTTAGCTTATTTGGCTTATTCTGATTTAGCTGCTGCAGTGTCCAATGCTGGTGGTCTTGGACAAATTACGGCTCTTAGTTTAGAATCTCCAGAAGAGTTACGGGAAGAAATTCGAAAAACGAGAGAAAAGACCGATAAACCTTTTGGTGTCAACTTTGCTTTTGGGAACTACGGGAAAGGTTATGAGCCGATGGTAGAAGTAGCTGTAGAAGAAAAAGTGCCGGTTATTTCTATGACTGGTGGCAATCCTACACCGATGTTTAAGCTCCTAGAAGGGGTGGATGTGAAAAAACTAGTATTAGTTGCAGCGAAGCGTCAAGCACAAAAAGCAGAAGAACTAGGTGCTGATGCGGTCATGGTTGTAGGGCAAGAAGGAGGAGGGCATATAGGAAGAGATGATGTCGGAACAATCGTGCTTGTTCCGCAAGTGGTAGATAGTGTTTCAATACCGGTGATTGCCTCAGGTGGCATAGGGGATGGGCGAGGCTGGATGGCTGCCATGGCTCTTGGTGCAGAAGGGATTGAAATGGGAACAAGGTTTATTGCAACGAAAGAATGTGTTCATGCATCACCTGCCTATATCGATGCTTTACTTAACAGCACAGAAACTGATACAACGGTAATAAAACGATCATTAGGTACGCCGGCACGGGCATTAAAAAATGAGTTTACTGAAAAAATTTTAGAAATTGAAAAGGAAAATCCGACGTATGAAGCGTTAAAAGAATATATTAGTGGTAAAGCAAATAAGCGGTTTATTTACGATGGAGATTTTGAAAGTGGTTTTGGCTGGGCAGGGCAAGTAACCGGCTTAATAAAGGATGTTCCTACCGTTCAAGAACTGTTTGATCGAATGGTTCGTGAAGCTGAAGAAATTCGTAAAAAGTGGGGACAATAAAGAAAATAAAATGAAGCGAGGTAAAATTCGATGGATTATTC
>JAAYHP010000164.1 GCA_012735355.1 Lysinibacillus sp.
AGATCCGGAAGCTACACGCCAAGCAAAAATTGAGGAATATAAAGAAAAATTTGCTAATCCATATGTTGCTGCTTCACTTGGAATGGTTGATGATGTAATCGATCCAAGAGAAACTCGCATTAAGTTAATTCAAGGATTAGAAATGCTTGAAAATAAAGAAGAATCAAGACCTAAGAAAAAACACGGAAATATTCCGCTATAATTGTGAAAGTTTCCAATTACGTACCATTAGAAGCACAAGCTAATCCCAGTTTGTACTTCGATTTTTCCAAAAATTCAAATTGGTTCTAACAATATTTCATATCAAAAGGTAATGAATATTATATGAATTTAGTAATTATTTTGTCTTATTTATAGAAAGATATAGAAATTTTTCAAACAATATGCTACAATTCAACTAAATTTCAACAACTGAATAATCTATACGGTGCTAATGAAAATTAGCTTAAAAGGGAAACTAGTGAGAATCTAGTGCGGTCCCGCCACTGTGAAGAGGAGCTCAAAATCAAATGCCACTGTGCAAACGGGAAGGCGATTTTGTAGCGATGACTCTAAGCCAGGAGACCTGCCGTATGGAGTGGATGGTAGTGTCCTACGAGGATAGGTACACGAATAGGCATGATTGGATTATTATGTCTTATTGTGGGACACTGCTAGTTTGGCAGTGTTTTTTTATTTTCAAATTTTCATTTTAGGAGGAATTTTATGAAAGTCTCATTCAAAATACTTTACTTTCTAGCAGTATTATTAATCATTCCTAATACAGCTTTTGCTATGCATATCATGGAAGGTTTTTTACCAATCAAGTGGGCAATATTTTGGTGGCTCCTTACATTCCCTTTTTTAATCATTGGATTAAAGAAAATGAGTAGTTTAGTAAAGAGAAATGCTGAGACGAAGTTATTACTAGGTTTATCGGGTGCATTCACTTTTGTATTATCCGCATTAAAAATTCCTTCGGTTACGGGAAGTTGTTCTCATCCTACGGGTGTTGGGTTAGGAACCGTATTATTTGGACCATTTGTAATGAGTGTTTTAGGTACCATCGTGTTATTATTCCAATCATTATTATTAGCCCATGGAGGTTTAACAACGCTTGGCGCCAATGCGTTTTCGATGGCGATTGCTGGACCTTTTATCGCCTATGGAGTATTTAAAGGCTTCAATAGGATTGGTTTGCCCTTTACTCTAGCAGTTTTCTCAGCAGCAACATTAGCAGATTTAGGTACATATGTCATTACATCTATTCAACTTGCACTAGCCTTTCCATCTGAAGTTGGTGGAATTTTCGCTTCATTTGTAAAGTTTGCTGGCGTATTCGCTGTTACACAGGTACCATTAGCAATTATTGAAGGATTGATTTCAGTAATGGTGATGAATTTCTTATTGAAATACAACGAAAGAGAATTAAAGTTACTTCAAGTACTAAAGAAACCCCAGGAGGTGAAGTAAGATGTTAAAAAAGAATATGCTTTTATTAATTTTGATCATTTTTTTAATGATTGTCCCGCTGATTGTTAACGGAGATGCAGAATATGGTGGTGCAGATGGAGAAGCGGAAGGATTAATTACAGAACTGAACCAATCCTATGAACCATGGTTTTCAAGTATTTGGGAGCCTCCTAGTGGTGAAATAGAAAGTTTATTATTCGTACTACAAGGAGCAATCGGTGCAGGGTTCATTGGTTACTTTATAGGATATATGCGAGGCCGGAATAGGGGCGGGAATGCAGAGATACAGAAATGAGAATGTTAGAATATTTCGCTTATCAATCACCTTTAAGAAATAAACACCCAATCGAAAAAATGGGATTTGCTCTTATTCCATTAATATTGAATATCGTATTTCAACATGTTCTTACATCCATATTCATATTTTGCATCATGACAGTTATTACTTTAATAATCGGAAAAGTTCCGATTCGCGTATATTTGAAGTTATTGCTTATTCCAGTGGTATTTCTAATTTCAAGTATACTAGTCATTTTACTCAATTTTTCAACTAACCCTATAGAAGGTGCCATTTTTCAATCTATTATTGGTCCCGTCACGATTTCAATTTCGATAACGAGTGTTGAAAAGGCATTGATGCTATTTGTTGTTGCTTTATCGAGTATTAGTTGTTTGTATTTTTTAATTTTATCTACGACGATTCAAGATTTTCTATATGGATTAAGGTGTTGTAAAGTACCAACTACTTTATTGGATTTAATTGCATTAATGTATCGATTTATATTTATATTTCTTGATTCCAGCAGGACAATCTATCTTGCACAAATAGCAAGGTTAGGTCACAGTTCTTTATTAAATTCTATCAAATCAATTGGGCTTATAATCAGTGCTTTGTTTATTAAGGTATTTCAAGAAATGAAAGACTTAAATAATGCGATAAATGCAAGAAGTGTAGATGGCTATTCAGCAGTCATTTCAAGAGAACTTCATTTTTCAACAAGTAGTTGGATATTTACGTTGTTAGTGAATTTGTTCATTATCGTCTTTTATTTCACCGTTGGGAGAGTTGGTTAAAATGAATACTCCTTTGTTTGAATTGAAAGAAGTTTCTTATACCTATGAAGATGGAACAGAAGCTTTACAAAAAATAAATTTACAAATTGATCAAGGAAAAAAAATTGCTTTGTTAGGTAGTAATGGAGCAGGGAAATCCACTTTAATATTGCATTTAAATGGTTTATTAAAACCAACCTCCGGAACAATTTATTTTAAAGGACAACCATTATCCTATTCAAAAAAAGCATTGTTAAATATTAGACGCAAGGTTGGAATTGTTTTTCAAAATCCAGAAACCCAGTTGTTTAATGGAACTGTTTGGGATGATATTGCCTATGGGCCATTTAATTTACATCTAGCAGAACAGGAACGAAAGTCGTTGATAGAGAAAGCAATTAATCAAACAGACGTTGAATCATTATTAGATAAACCGATTCACTTTTTAAGTGTTGGGCAAAAAAAGCGAGTTTCCATCGCTGGAGTTCTTGCTATGGATCCTGAAGTCATCATATTAGATGAGCCGACTGCATCTTTAGATATTTATTACACAAGGAAAATACGAAAATTGTTAAACGAACTTCATTGTGACGGGAGAACACTCATTCTTTCTACTCATGATATTGACTTTGCTTATGAATGGGCTGACGAAGTCGTTGTGATGCATCATGGAGAAATGTTATATCACGGTGCTTTTTATCGTTTGTTTGAAGAAAACAAGGACATTGTGAAAAAAGCAAATTTAGAAACATCCATAATATTCGAAATTGCGCAAATGATGAAAATGCAAGGACTCATTTCAAAACTAGATGATGTACGTTCAAAAGAAAAAATAATCGATGTACTTCATGATTGTTTCATGAAGGCAAAGAATTAAAAGGGGTGATGAGTTTGAAGGGAAAGCTTTACATTGTCGGATTTGGTCCAGGTGATGCTAATCACATTACCTATCGTGCAGTTGAAGCAATCAAAGCTAGTGATACAATCATTGGCTATAAAACTTACGTCGAGTTAATTAAAGATTTATTAGATTCCAAACAACAAATTATTAGTACAGGGATGACAGAGGAAGTATCACGAGCACAAGCGGCAATAAAACTTGCTGAAGCGGGGCACCATGTGTCGGTCATTTCAAGTGGTGATTCAGGTGTATACGGTATGGCTGGTTTAATTTATGAAGTGCTCATTGAACAAGGGTGGAATAAAGAAACCGGGGTTGAAATTGAAGTTATTCCTGGCATTTCTGCAGTTCATTCTTGCGGTTCCCTTCTTGGAGCTCCAATAATGCATGATTCATGCACAATTAGTTTAAGCGACCATTTAACGCCATGGTCTATTATTGAAAAAAGACTGGAAGCAGCGGCAGCAGCAGATTTTGTAATTGCTTTATATAATCCTAAAAGCGGTAGGAGAACAAAACAAATTGTAGAGGCTAGGAGAATTTTATTAAAATACCGGTCACCGAATACACCTGTTGGACTCGTAAAGAGTGCTTATCGTGAGAGACAAAATATTG
The DNA here is from genome assembly GCA_012735355.1 of Lysinibacillus sp. Classification (GTDB taxonomy): domain Bacteria; phylum Bacillota; class Bacilli; order Bacillales_A; family Planococcaceae; genus Ureibacillus. The sequence continues at coordinate 4,022 of JAAYHP010000164.1, forward strand.
TAATTACTACGCTAGAAAAAATGCTAGATTACGAGATTGGTATGCTCACAACGGTGATTATCGGAAATTCTTCCACTTTTGTGTATGATGACTTAATGATTACACCGAGAGGATACAAACGAAAATATACGCTTGATAGCGAGATTCAACCATTGAAACCTCATGAACGATTAAAAAAGGAAGCTGAACCTTGGTCTTTAGAAAATCTAGAGTCGAAAGAAAGTGAACTATTTAAACAAAAAACGCCATTTCAACTTGCATGTGAAGCAATTGCCATGCTAGATCAAAAGCAACATTTCGTTGTAGAACAGCCAAGCAATATGTCTATTTTTGAATTTGCGGTAAGCCCTGGAGTGGCAAACAAACGATTTACTCCGGAGCAATTTCAGCTGTTAGCAGAAATTGTGGGAAATGAAGGAAGGATGGACTATTCAAGGGATCATCAGTTACTCATAAGTATTCCAACCAATAATCCTAATAAAATAGTAGAGCAAATATCAAACGTTGGATTGCTAGTGATGCCGGTTGGAAATGTCGTTACGGTAAAAGCTTGTGATTTTTGTGATGGTGAAAAAACCGAACCCATTCCATACGCGGAAGAACTTCAAAGACGATTTGGAGGAAAAGCCATGCCGAAAGAATTAAAGATCGGTATTAATGGATGCGGAATGGCTTGTTACAACGCAGTTATGGAAGATATCGGAATCGTTTACCGAAAAGGTAAGTTTGATGTGTTTTTAGGGGCAAAACCAGTTGGGCGTACGGCACATCCTGGACAATTAATTGAAGAAGGACTAGAAGCGGATCAATTAGTTGATTTAATCGAAAAAATTATTGAGGAATATAAAGAACATGCTCATCCAAATGAAAGACTATTTAAATATTTTAAACGGAAAAAAGTGCTAGCAGGCTACGAATATCAAGATAATGAACCAAAATTGAATTTACAACCGATCCCTTGTGTAGATTAGGAGGAAGAAAATAATGACAAAAGCCATTTTGTTTGTAGGACATGGAAGTAAGTTAGAAGCAGGAAATAATGAAGTAAGGGAATTTGTGGAGCAATTATCCCCTTTAATAGATGCTAATTTATTAGTTGAGACTTGTTTTTTAGAATTTGCTGAACCTACCATTTCTCAAGGAATTGATTATTGTGTTGAAAAAGGTGCAACAGAAATATATGTAATTCCGATTATTTTACTACATGCAGGACATTCAAAAATTCATATTCCTGCTGAAATTGTAGAAGCACAAAATAAATATCCCCATGTGAAATTTACGTATGGTGAAGTTGTTGGAATTCACGAAGAAATACTTCAAATTTTACTAGAGCGTTTGCAAGAAATCGGTTTTGATACACAGGCAAAACATGAAGACACAGCGATTTTATTAATTGCTCGTGGTGGAAGCGATGAATACGCAAATGGTGATTTTTATAAGATTACTAGACTTTTATGGGAAAAACTAGATGTTCCAATAGTAGAAAGTGCTTTTATGGGAGTGACAGAACCA
>JAAYHP010000165.1 GCA_012735355.1 Lysinibacillus sp.
ATTACATGAGTTTGTTCCTCCGTTTACTGGCAAAAATTTATTTCGATCGAATTGAAGTAAAAGGGACAATCCCTAGTAAACCAGCTTTTTATGTGAGCAATCATCGAAATGGTGCGGTAGATGGGCTAGTTATTTATTCGATATTTCGGCATAAATTAAAGACGGTAATTGGAAAAAATTTGACGAATAATGCTTTTATGCGATTGTTTTTCAGAGGACAATTGGAAATATATCGTTATCCAGAAAATATGGCTCAGATGCGTCACAATCGAAAGGAATTAAAGCGCATTAATAGTGAAATTGAGAATGGTACAAGTGTGCTATTGTTTCCTGAAGGTACGAGCCATTTAGGAAAGGGGCTTCTTGAAATTCGTAAAGGGGTTGCCCATATTGTAACTTCTTTAAATGAAGGAAAAATTGTACCGATTGGACTCCATTATGAAAAAGGGTGGAGTTTCCGAAGTCGAGTATTTGTTCATGTTGGAGAACCAGTTGAGATTGTTGGGGAGAGCATACCGGAAATAGTAGATGAAGTGAGAAGCTATATGGAACGAGTATATGATGATGACTATGAATTTGAAAAGCCTAAGAAAAATGGGCTAGTTGCAATTGCTTTATTTCCAATTATTTTATTATTTTTTATTGCTAATTTGCTAGCAATGTTAATTCCTTATTTGATTGCAAAGAAATTTGCGGATGATAACAACGTCATTACCTTGTGGCGGATTTTATCAGGGGTACCTACGTTCATTTTACAAACGATTATTTATATTGTGGTTGCCTTTTGGTGTCCATGGATACTGGTAGCATATATGTTAATATCTTTTCTTGGTCTTTTCAGTTATAGAGCTTGGAAGGATGCAGCTGGTATTGACTAAGGAGAAGTGAGCGGAAAAGCAGGATCTCAATATATATTTATAAAGGAGTATGTTGATATGAAAAAATATATTTCTACATTTCACGATCCAGGTAGTATTGAGCAAGATGGTGGAAAAGGACACAATTTGAAAGTTTTAACTCAGAGCGGATTCAATGTTCCAACAGGAATTGTTTTGCACGCGAACTTTTATAAAGAACATTATGAAAAGCCTATCGAATTCAATTACTCAGACACCGTAAAATTAGAGAAACAATGCAGGGCAATGCAGGAAAAAGTAAAAAGGGAACCATTGCCGACAGCATTGGTGGATGAAATTAAGAAACATGTAAATCCAGACTTTTTATATGCTGTGCGTTCATCTTCAACCTTTGAAGATTTGGAAGGATCTGCTTTTGCGGGCCAACATGAAACATATTTAAATACTTCCGTTGAGGGGTTAGAAGAAAAAATTAAAGAATGTTTTGCATCCCTTTGGAATATGCATGCTGTTGTTTATCGACATGAACGGGGCTTTTCACAAAAAGAAGCGAGCATGGCAGTTGTCATTCAACAAATGGTGCCGAGTGAAAGTGCGGGTGTAGCCTTTTCCGTCGATCCGATTAGCGGAAAGTTTGATAGAGTATTAATCGAATCAAGTTTTGGATTGGGTGAAAATGTTGTTGCGGGAGAATCGTTAACGGATAC
>JAAYHP010000166.1 GCA_012735355.1 Lysinibacillus sp.
CTTGTTCCTCGCTCCTGCGGGGTCTCGAGTTTCGGGCTGTTCCCGTTGGAGTCGCCCCGTCACTCCAATCAATTTTCGTTGCATATCATTTTTTTACTATGCTTCTTCACTGATTCTTAATTAAATTTGCTATATGTCCCAACCTCATTTTTACTTTTGTCCGGCCTCTTTTCTGTCAGCCGATCTCTATTTTTATTTGTACAAAGTTTAAATGACTATTAATACTTAAAGAGCATAGCTATAAATTCATGCCCTCCACCAATTGTCCAAAATAAGACGATGTCTCCTCGCTGGATTCGGTTCGATTGTATCCCTTCATAAAGGGATACAAAAGGTGAGCTCGTCCCTGTATATCCGTATTTATCGCCAACATACGCAATTTTTTCTTCTGGTAAATTGAACCGTTCTTGAAGTCGCTTAATGTTGGAAAGGGCAAATTGTGAGAAGCAAAATGCATTTACATCTTCTATTTGCAGATGATTTCGATCCAATAGTTTTTCAATTTTCTCGAAAGTATAAGGCAATGAAACAGCCCCATCAAAAGGCTTCCAGTGAATATACCCTAAAGATTCTTTATTTAACGCAAAATGAGAAAATCCCTTATTCGGGAATAATATATTATCTTTAAATGAAGAATCCGTCTCATAAATTGCATCAATAAAACCAGTTTCAAGCTCTGTTTTTTCTAATAAAACAGCAGCTGCAGCATCTCCAAAATTAGCATAAGTAATTTCTTCCTCTGGATTTGCAACTAACGATAAATAATCGGAACCAACGATTAATGCATTGTTTACGTGAGGACTACTTAACATATATCTGGAAGCTTGTTCAACTGCAATCATCATGCCTGCACAGTTCGCGTTGCTATCGTAAACGATGCAATCCTTTTTACCTTGAATTGCCTCGTGAACAAAAATTGCATTCGTTGGTACAGTCAATTCAGGGACTTGTGATGAAAAGATAATCATATCAATATCTTTTCCATCCATTCCCGCTTTTTCTAACACTCGTTTAGAAACTTCGATCGCCATTGTTAAGCTGTTTTCTTCAGAACTATTAATTTGATAATATTCTTTTCTTCCTAGAGCTTCTAGTAAATTAGTAATATCTTTCCCTTTATGCTCTTTAAAATAGTCTACATATTTCTTACTGTTCACTACATATTCAGGATGGTATACTTCCACCTCTTTAATGCGAATATTCGTCATGATGTTTATCCTCCAAGATAGCAAACGATCGGTATAGTTTAAACTTCTATCACTTCAAATGAATCTAATCCAGCATTTTTCGCAATTCTGTTTAATTGCATTTTTATAATTGGATTTTTCACAATTTCTACTACAACCTTTTTAAAACCAGAAGTTTTATATAGTTCTAAACAACCTTGTAAATGGGGAACCATATCTTGTGTAACAATATTTAAACTACGACAATCAAAATGCAATTCATATTGGGAAGCTGGAATTGGATCAATCTTATTATGATAATCTTTTAAAAATTGCTCCACCTTCTCGGGAGTATAGGATCCTCCTACCTCCATATTCACTACATTTTGAGTGGAATTTACTTGAATTGTGTAAAAACCTTGACTCATCATACCTCAACCTTTCTAAAAATATAATTTAAACCTATTTTCCTGCCATTAAAAAATAGATTAAAACAAATATTACTACTATCTTAAAAGACAATTAGTGAAATAGTTTCAAAGAGTATACCCTTTTATTACACCATTAGTAATATATCAACTTAAAGTTCAAATATCAATGTACTACTGGTTATTTATTACAAAATAATCCTAATAGACTATTTTTATTTAATTATGATAATTTTCTGAGTATAGTTCCTTTATGTTTGATATTTACCTCTATTTCGAACTTTCCCCTCTTTATCTGCTCCATAATAACGGAATTTATAAACATTCATAAATAATGTTTACATAAGGAATAAAATGTGTTAACTTAATAATTGTTTTAGTTAACTTATTTGTTAATTACTTTGCGAAGAAAAAATGAATAGTTATCCCTTTCCACTCCCTGCTTTCCCCCATTTTGCGGCAATAAAAGCAGGTGAAATGATTGATGAAGAACGTTTTTTTCAACACTTAAAAGAAAGAGGTTAGTGTTCGATGAAAAACTCTCGCGTTTTCTCTTTTACAATTGTAGCGATTTTTGCTGCACTAACAGCGATTGGCGCTTTTATAAAAATTCCGTTACCAATCGTCCCCTTCACATTACAGCCGATTATCGTCTATTTAGCCGGCTCTATTTTAGGTAGTAAAAGAGCGTTACAAAGTCAACTCGTTTATATTTTTGTTGGTTTGGCTGGGCTTCCTGTCTTTACTCAAGGGGGTGGCTTAACGTACGTGTTGCAACCGACCTTTGGCTATTTAGTTGGCTTTGCAATCGGAGCCTTTGTCATAGGCTACATTATTGAGCGAGGCGGCAACGAGCCGAGTCGTATTCGTTTTGTCATGGCAAACTTAATCGGCACACTTGTTATTTATGCGATTGGTGCGCCATACGTTTACTTTGCGCTAAATTTCTGGCTCGATATGCCGACGAGTGCATCCACAGTATTCGTTACAGCCTTTTTAAGCACCATTGGCAAGGACGTTGTATTAGCAATTCTTACAGGGTTATTTGCAAGAAGACTTTACTTTTTACTAAATAAAAAATTGTTTAACGTATTGGAGGTTACGAAATGAATTGGCAAACATTAGCTCAAGAAGTGATTGAAGGAAAGGAAATTTCAAATGAAGAAGCATTAGCCATTTTAAACTCCGATGATGATGAACTTCTGCCTTTATTACAAGGGGCATTTACAATTCGAAAACATTACTTTGGGAAAAAAGTAAAACTCAATATGATCATGAATGCAAAAAGCGGATACTGCCCAGAAGACTGCGGTTACTGTGCTCAATCTTCCAAATCCAACGCACCTATCGAGAAATATCCATTCATTACAAAGGAAGAAATTTTAGAAGGTGCAAGAATTGCCTTCGAAAATAAAATTGGGACTTATTGTATCGTTGCTAGTGGTCGCGGTCCAACTCGAAAAGATGTGGCAGTCGTAAGTGAAGCAGTGAAAGAAATTAAAGAAAAATATGGGCTAAAAATATGCGCTTGTTTAGGAATATTAAAAGAAGAACAAGCAGAACAATTGAAAGAAGCTGGCGTGGATCGTTACAACCACAATTTAAACACATCAGAACGACACCATGACTACATTACGACAACCCATACGTACCAAGATCGAGTAAATACCGTTGAAATCGTGAAAAAATCTGGTCTTTCACCTTGTTCCGGTGCCATTATCGGAATGAAAGAAACGAAAGAAGATGTAGTTGATATCGCCCGCGCCCTACGCAACCTCGATGCAGATTCCATTCCGGTCAACTTCTTGCATGCAATTGAAGGAACAAAACTGGAAGGAACGAAGGAACTAAATCCGCGCTACTGCTTAAAAGTATTAGCCTTGTTCCGTTACATGAATCCGACGAAAGAAATTCGCATTTCCGGTGGTCGGGAAGTCAATCTTGGCACATTGCAGCCATTAGGATTATATGCGGCCAATAGTATTTTTGTCGGTGATTACTTAACAACGGAAGGACAAGAAACAAATCAAGACTATAAAATGCTCGAAGACTTAGGATTTGAAATTGAGCTAACGGAAAAACAGCAAGAAGTGTTAAGCCTTTAAAGAAATCACTTTACTTAAGTAATTAAGGGACTGACTGAAAAGTGAAAGTAAGTTTTTCAGTACAGTCTCCCCCTGCGTTTTGTCCTTCTATCAAAGTCACACTAAAATAGCGATCAATGTTTTCTTGTTCCACACACAGCTAATGCCCATCTCCTATCCGGACAAGCCCAATCATCGTCGTTACTTTTTTAAAAAACACTTAAATCATAGGCATCTGATAACTTTTGTAAAAAATGCATACCTGCAACACTATTTCCCACGTCATCAATTAAAGGACTAAACACCCCAATACCGATATTTCCTTTCAAATGTTCAATTTGTCCATTCCGAATCGTACATAAAACGCCACCTGATACCCCGGTTTTCATTGGAAAACCAACTGTTGCGGCATATTTACCAGAAGCATTATACAATCCACATGTCATCATAAGAGCTTTCGTAAATTGAGCAGTTTTTTTCGATATGAATGACGAATCTTTAGAATGACCACCGCTTGCTAAGAACACCCCAAATTTCGCTAAATCCTTCGTTGTAAATTCCAATGAACATAGCTGAAGGTACGTTTGTAACGCTTCTTCGACGGTTCCAACAAGGTAGTCATTAGCTTTTAAATAATTAGCGATAGCTCGGTTACGAAAAGCCGTAGCCAATTCTGATTCGTATACTTCCTGATTCACATGGTGAATACGCCCTGTTGAGGCAGAAAAGTGTTGTGCCCACTAGTTTTCGGGTAGTGGTTTCGGGAAA
>JAAYHP010000020.1 GCA_012735355.1 Lysinibacillus sp.
CCCAGCAAGGATTAAAAGTGGTAAAATAATTAGGAAAAACCAACCCATTCTTCCAATCTCGTCCTTTCCAATATTATTTTACGAGGTGACAATCTTTGATGTTTTGAATGTTGCACATCACCAAGTACCACTAATATGCCATAATTTTGAATAATATGAAATATTATAAAAATAAAAATTACTATACTACTATAAGAAGCGAAGTTGTAATTGTAAATTCGCTACATTTAGTCTATTTTAGATTTTCTAAATAATTATGAAAATATGCCTAAAAAAACAGAAAGCTCATTCCTATAGGAACAAGAATTCTGTTAGTTCATTTTTATATTTACTAAATTTCTTTTGGGTTAAAGTCCTTTGCAACTTTCATTGATTCGGGCAAAGTTATCTATTGATTTGCTATGGTTTAGCCAATTATTACAATAAAACTTTCTCCATTAAGTAATGAGGAATGCCCTCCTCCATAAATTCATCGGATTTCACTTCATAACCAAGTCTTTCATAAAATTCTTTTGCATGGGATTGTCCATGCAATTTCACTTTCTTAAGCCCTTGCTCTTTTGCAATTTGCTCTAGTTCCTTCACAATCACTTTCCCTAATCCTAAATTGCGATAAGGTTTTAAAATACAAATTCTTTCTAACTTTCCGCAATCGTCTACTGTACGAATTCTTCCTGTTCCCACAGCCTTACCATCTACTTCTAGAAGTATATGTTCACAAGGGGCTTTTAGTGTATCAAATTCATCTAATTCTATTTCTTCTGGGACTCCTTGTTCTTTAACAAACACTTCTTTGCGAATATAAAATTCTTTTTCTAATTCTTCTCTCGTTTTTACTCTTTTCGTTTCAATCATTTTTTACAAACCCTATGCAAATTATTTACTCATAAATTTATCATGAATAAAAGCAAATTTATATAAAAAAATCCCAAAAGCAGTTTTTCTACTTTCGGGAAAAAGTTTATTCATAAGATAATCCAAAATCAAAACTATAGCGATTCCCACTTTGATCCACATAAGTATAAGAAGAACCTTCTCTATACCCTGGAATATCCCCCACATCCCGATCAACCTCTTCTTGATTTCTTGGGATGGTGAACGGTAATTTTCCTACTGGGTTAAATCTACCCCGCAGCACATCGACTAAGGCTTCCGGCTTCATGCCAAAAGTTGCAAGCATCGCTTCTGCATTCGGCTCAATTTCTCCTATAAGCCACGGGTTTTTAAAATCAACAGCTACAATCGTTGGCACCGTTTGTTGAATTTCTACAATGCGAGAGACATTTTCAATTTGTGTATCTGGACCAATTTCTAGGGTAATTGGACTTTTGGCAAACAAATTCATGCTAGGCTCACCCACAGGAAGGCATGGGTTGCTTCAGCTAAATCGTCTACAATTGTAATGCCTTCATCATATTCAATCATTTTTTCTTTTAAATTATCCGTATTTACTCCGTTATCTCCACCTGGAAAGACTTCCACATATAGCTTTATATTTTGCATTTTGTCGTCCGTTAATGGAAGTAAATGATTATTTTTTAACAGTACAATCGATTTTCGATGGGCCTCATCCGCCCGTTGTTGAGATGCTGGATCATTCACAACATCTTCTGCTATTTGGGGATCTACATAAGGATTTTCAAATAAGCCAAGCATCATCATTTCGGTTATTAAATACTCAGCCGACCGATTAACAATTTCCTCATCAACTAACCCTTGTTTTACCGCATTAATAATCGGTTCAGGATTTGTTGCACCGGAGAAAATGTTCGTTCCCGCATTTAACGCCTTCGCAAATCGTTCCTCTTCAGTCAAATCTAAAGCTCCCCAAGCTTTGTCTAACACTGCTCCAGTATCTGAATTAACATAGCCTAAAAAGCCTAATTCATCTCGTAAAAAATCATTGATAAAACCTTTGTTTAAGGCAAATCCTACTTCTTCAAACTGTTGATTTGGACTAAACCACGGCAAGCCTTGATTGGCACTTTCATTGCTTGGATAAGCGTAATAAGGCATGATGGACGTCGTATGTGCATCGATTGCTGCCCGGAACGGTGGTAAATGATACGTCCTTAAACTTCCTTCTGTCGGATAAATATTATATCTTCCTTCTTCAAAATGAGGGTCTTTTCCCTTTTCTCTCGCTCCACCGCCAGGATAATGTCTCACCGTTGTCGTTACGCTTTCGTTATTTAAAACATCGCCTTGATAACCTCTCACGATGCGCCAAATGATATCCGAAACTAAAGCAGGGTGTTCTCCGAAAGTTTCTACAATTCTTGACCAAAGTGGATCTGTTGCCACGTCGGCTGAATAACCATAAATTTTACGAATACCTGTAGCAAGAAATTCCCTAGATGAAATCCGTGCAAAATCTTCTATCAGTTCCAAATCTCTTGTTGCAGCAAGCCCTAACGTGTTTGGCCAAAAGGAAAACTGACCTCGTTCCCCGGGCGGAACTTGTCCAGGAACTTCAATGGGAAGAAGATGATTTCGAGGATTGGAAATAATGATAGCCGGAATTCCTAATCGAGAAGCTTCTGCTGCTTCTTGAATATGATTATTGTAGTCGGCAATGACCGCTGCTGTTGGCGTTTCTCGAAATATAAAATATCTCGTTCCTTGATTAATATGGGCGTTTGGAAGAACTAATCTCCCTTCTTCAAATTGGGGATATTCTGGAATCAATAACAATGCGGCTTTTTCTTCTAAAGTCATTTTTGATATAAGATCTTTTGCCCGTTCACTTGCTGAAAGTCCCCAGTTTTCATAAACATCTAATACGCCATTGCCATTTAAGTCTTTATAAGTTTTCCCATCGATCGTTAACACTTCTTTCACCCGAATCCCTAATTCAGGTTGTTCGATTTGAGCATTTCCCTCTTGGAAAATTGAAAAAGCCATCAATAAAAATACACTTATTAATGCAAAGAACCCTTTCATGTTTAACATTATTTTCCTTCCTTTATTTTTACTTTCTGTCCTATATTTTGTATCCTGTTTAGTTATTTATGTATAGGAAAAGGAAGGAAAAGAAATATTAAAATGACAAATAATAACGGAATTAGTGAGAATTGTTTTCATTTGTCAAAAAAAATTACCCTTTTTTAATTTTGTAAAAGAAATATTAAATTTTTGTCTAGACATATACCCTTCTTCACAGTTACTATAGTAAACGTAGTACACTTTCATATACTAAACAACTAAATAATTAGAAGATAAAAATTTAAGGAGCGGAAACAAGATGAAACGTTAATTATCACTACTATTATTACTAACAATGATCATTGCTGTCCTCGCAGCTTGTGGATCATCCAACGAATCCTCTTCTAGCTCAGAAGGAACAGATGCAGGAACAAATAATGAAGCAACTGAAAAAGAAACATTAATTATCGGTATTGACGATAAATTTGCACCAATGGGATTCCGCGATGAAAACAACGAAATCGTTGGTTTTGATATTGACATGGCTCGCGCTGCTGCAGAAAAAATGGGTATGGAAGTTGAATTCCAACCGATTGACTGGTCTACTAAAGAAACAGAATTAGCAAGTGGTCGTATCGATTTAATTTGGAACGGATACACTATTACGGAAGAACGTAAACAAAAAGTGTTATTCACAAAACCATATTTAGAAAACGCACAAGTTGTAGCTACTTTAATTGACTCACCGATTGAAAAACTAGACGAACTTGCTGGTAAACAAGTAGGTATTCAAGCTTTATCATCTGCGTTAGATGCGTTAAATGAACACCCAATTAGCAAAGAAGTTAAATTAAATGAATATAAAGATAACGTATTAGCATTAACTGACTTAAAAAATAAACGTACTGAAGCAGTCGTAATCGACAAAGTAGTTATGGAATACTACATGACTCAAGAACCAGACACATTTAAAATATTAGAAGAAGAGCTAGCACCGGAACAATACGGCGTTGGAGTTAAACAAGGAAATGAAGAATTACTTAAAAAACTTCAAGCTGCACTAGATGAAATGAATGAAGACGGTACAGCTGCAACGATTTCTGAAAAATGGTTCGGTGAAGATCGAGTATTAAAATAATTTTGTGATAAAATAAAATATCTATTATGTTCGATAAGAGTTTCCATGCGAAACTCTTATTTTTTGGGAGGAAAAATAATGGTTGATTACTGGAATCGGATAGTATGGCCGATGCTTGAAGGGGCTCAAATGACCGTTTTGCTCTTCTTCATCTGCATTATCGCATCAATTCCAATAGGATTTTTACTTACACTTGCCGTAAAATCAAGATTTAAACCCCTTGCATGGCTTGCACAAATTTATATTACTGTCATGCGAGGTACACCGCTGTTACTACAATTGCTATTAATTTGTTTCGGATTACCAATGTTGCCGGTAGTTGGAGAATATTTAGTATTCGACCGTTTCGTTGCAGCTTGTATCGGATTCGTATTAAACTATGCAGCCTATTTTGCAGAAATTTTCCGTGGAGGACTACTCTCCATCGATAAAGGACAATATGAAGCAGCTCAAGTCCTTGGCTTGACAAAATGGCAAACAACAACTCGTGTCGTGTTGCCACAAATGTTTCGAGTAGCATTGCCTGCTGTTGCCAATGAATCGATTACGCTTATTAAAGATACAGCATTGCTATATGCAGTTGCCGTTCCTGAATTATTACACTTCGCTCAGACAGCTGTAAACAGAGAATTTACAATTGTTCCATACTTTGTAGCAGGGGTTATCTACTTAGCAATGACTCTTGTGTTAACAGTATTCTTTAAATGGCTAGAGCGTCGATATAAATACGAATAGAGGTGAACAGAATGGCGCTAATTGAAGTATCAAATTTAAAAAAATCTTTCGGTCAAAATGAAGTTTTAAAATCCATTACTTTTTCCGTTGAACAAAATGAAGTAGTGGCAATGATCGGCCCTTCTGGTTCTGGAAAAAGTACGTTGCTCCGTAGTTTAGTGTATTTAGAAGAAATTGATGGTGGAAGTATTTGTATCGACGGAGATTACTTAGTCAAAGATGGGGTTTATCCAAAACAAGGAGATATTCGAAATATTACAGGAAAAATGGGGATGGTCTTTCAACACTTTAATCTATTCCCCCATTTAACGGTAAAGGAAAATCTTGTGTTAGCTCCTAAATTGCGAAAAACTGAGTCAGCAGAAGACATTGAAAAACGCTGTATCGATTTATTACAAAAGGTTGGATTGAGTGATAAGCTAGACGCCTATCCTAGCAATCTTTCCGGTGGACAAAAACAACGGGTAGCCATTGCAAGAGCTTTAATGTTAAATCCGCAAATTTTATTGTTTGATGAACCTACTTCAGCGCTAGATCCAGAACTGACTGGTGAAGTGTTAAAAGTAATGAAAGATTTAGCTGAGGAACATATGACGATGATCGTTGTTACTCACGAAATGGGCTTTGCAAGAGAAGTAGCAAACCGGGTTGTTTTTATGGACGGAGGAGAAATTATTGAATCCAACGAACCACAACAATTCTTTAACAATCCTCAACATGATCGGACGAAAGCATTTCTACATAAGAATTGGAAATAAAGAAACAAGGTCGCTTCGAAAAGGGCGACCTTGTTTCTTTTTATAGAGGAATTAGTCTAAAATTAACGTTTCATTGAATAATATGCCTAAATAGCGATATTTAATATGTACATTATGTATTTCCTCGTGGTGGGTTACTGTTAAACCGTAAATTGTATCTTCTTCTGTTGCTGTTCCTTCATCTTGCTTTTCAAATATTTCTTCTGGAACCGTTCCTTTTGGAATTGATACATCTTCCACATTTTTATAATCAATATTTTTTGTTGCTTCTGCATGTTCATCAAATGTACCAGCAAATCCTAGGAGTGCATTACTTACTTGAATTTTCGTCCCATTTGGATCTGCATGATTATTTACTTTTACATGGGTTACTTTTAAGTCACTAAAACCTTTATTCCCAATCCCAATCACAACGGTTTGTTTGTCTTCACTTTTGAAAATCGTACCTGTTAACAACGGTGGTGTTGCTTTTATATACATAAATACTCCACCGACTAACAGTACTAGAATAAATGCAATGAGTAATGCTTTTTTCAAATGTCCTCATTCCTTTATGAATATTTCGATAACTAAAATTCCTCTTATAGTTTAAACTACTTTTGGAGAAAATTGTGAAATGAAAAGTTAAAACTATGTGAAAAGTCATTAGAATAGACGATAAAAGGCAAAATTGGTATATTGAATAAAAAGTGTTTAGGGGGTAGCAAAATGGGAGATTTAATTAAACATCAATTTAGAGTTACTAGAAGAGCAATCGAACAAACTTTAGAAGGGATTACGCCAGAGCTTGCATCAATTATTCCAGAAGGATTTAATAACAATATTCACTGGCAATTAGGTCATATTTTAAAAACAGCAGAGTTTTTCTTATTCTTCGGTGAAGAAACATTACCAGAAAATTATCAGCTATTTTTCGGTCCAGGGTCAAAACCTGCAGAATGGCCAGAAAATGTTCCTTCAATCAAAACTTTGCAACAACAATTAAAGGAGCAATTGGAGCGCATTGAACAAGTGAATGTAGAAAAATTCAACGATAAATTACCGAAGCCGATGATTGGGAATGAAACATTCGGTGAATTTGCAGCATTTGGTGCTTTCCATGAATCACTCCATTTAGGACAAATACAGGCAATCAAACGCCTTCTCCAAGCTTCCCGAGCAAAATAAATTCAAAGAGGTTGGGACATATAGCTAATTTAATTAAGAATCAGTGAAGAAGCATTGTAAAAAAATGATATGCAACGAAAATTGATTGGAGTGACGGGGCGACTCCAACGGGAACAGCCCGAAACTCGAGACCCCGCAGGAGCGAGGAA
>JAAYHP010000167.1 GCA_012735355.1 Lysinibacillus sp.
ACCTAAAGCAATGACTACAACGTTCGCCAACGTAAAAAGAGTGAGCCCTAACAACGCTACCCAAGGAGTACCGGTGATAAAATTAAAAAATTCACCGGGATCAGTATTCGGATTGATGACTCCTCCAACGACTGAAAATCCGCTATAAACAAAAATCCATCCTCCTACAACACTATAAAAGGATAGCATTAAGAAACAACCAATAACCCCAAGCTTCCCAATCCATGACCACAAAGGCTGATGAGGTGCTAATATTTTATATGCCGTTACCGCTTCTTTTTGCGTACTCCGACCAATAATATATTCAGATAATAACATCGGTAAACCAATAAGGAGGGTGAAAATCACAACGATTAAGAAAAAAGCTCCACCACCACTTTGCCCTGTTACATAAGGCATTTTCCAAATTGCTCCTAACCCGATTGCTGCACCGGCAGAAGCTAATATAAATCCAATTTTACTGGACCATTGTCCTTTATTAGAATCCACAAAACCCCTCCTCAATTCAATCACAAGTTCCATTATACATGAAACGTTTATTTAAATACTACCCTGATTCTTTGCAATAAATAAGAATCAGCTCGTGAACAAAAAAATGTCTCAAAGTTACTACAACAACTTTGAGACATCCTTTTCATTTTTTATATAAAACTCTATTTATTGTTTTTGCAATAAATATTGAGCTCTTTGATCTTCTATCCATTTTTTCATCGTTCTAAATAGCATAAGCACTAGAACCATAATCAAAATACCTTTAATAATATTAAAAGGTAAAATACCTAAAACGATCATTTCTTTCATGTCAAATGTTCCCATGCCTAAAAAATACGTATACATCGGTAAAAAGGCAACGTAGTTTAAAATGCTCATCCCGATAGCCATTGAAAACGTCCCTGCAACGAGACCTAATCTTAATCCTTTTAAATTACTCATTCTTTTATAAATATAGTAAACTGGTAAGATAAACAATAGGCCTGTCGCAAAGTTTGCCATATGCCCAACTGGAACACCCGTTGGCGCGCCCATGAAAAGCCAGTTTAAAATATTTTTGATTAATTCTACTAAAATCCCTGCAACCGGGCCCATAATAATGGCTGCAATTAATGCAGGAACATCGCTAAAATCGATTTCTAAAAATACTGGGAAATACGGCAATGGGAAATTTAAAAACATTAGAATAAATGAAATGCTTGATAGCATTGCAATCGTTACGAATGAGCGTAACTTTAAACGGTTTTTCATTATACTCTCTCCTCTTTTGATTCAACTCGCAAGAAGAAAGGTATAGTCGTCTTCGTTCATAGTCCAAATAAAAATCCCTTATGCTAGTTGAGCATAAGGGAGAAATGGGTACACGAAATACAACACATGACAAGTACTAAAAAATAGCAACACTAAAGCAAGCATTGACATGTGGAATTTTTGCCAATACGAAATAAAGGTCATGTGCACGGATTTACAACGACGAAATACGACCGTACCTTCATCTTCTCCCATCCAGACTATACTGTCGGCTTTGGAATCTCACCAAATCCTGCTCTTAAAGAGCTCGCGGGCTTAAGAAACATTTTCTAATACCGCCGGTCGGGAATTACACCCTGCCCCGAAGATGAATCAATATTTATTTCTTATAATTTTAAAATAATTATAGGCAAATTCCTATCATTTGTAAAGGATTTAATTTGAGATATTTATGATGAACCTTTATCATTCACATTTTCATCAATGATTGACGGTAAAAGTATTATAGCAGTTAGCCCTTTTCCGAGTTCACTTTTTAAAACTAACTCACCACGATGGGCTTTTGCAATTCGAGCAACCATTGGTAAACTGAAGCCATGCCCACTGTTTACCCGCTTTCTTTTTGATTATAAGGTAGTTCAACTAATAGTGGAATTGCATTTTGAGCTATTCCTTTTCCATCATCTCTTACAATCAAACTACACGTTTTATTTTCTTCATCAAAGTCTGTTTGTACAACAATTGTGCATCCATCTGGATTATGATGAATGCTATTTTGAATTAAATTCGTTAACGCACGTTTTAATAATCGCTTATCTCCCTCTACTTGAGCCTTTTCATTAAAATTTCCACTTCAAGAATGAAAGGTTCGTCTAATCTATTATTTAAAAAATCCGTTGCCACTTGCCTCACTAATGTAGAAAGACGAATTGTTTTTTTGTTAATGGGTTGCATTTCATACTCAAGCATTGATACAAGGTTTAAATCACTGAGATAGTAACAGCGCTAAAAACATATTGATGACAAGTAGCCCCACAACCATTAACGGAAAAGATGATACCCACTGAACGGGTAAAATATGCTGATATTTTGCAAAACTATCTTTTGGATATCCGACAACAACTAAACCTTCTTCGTGTTCCCAAGTGAAAACAGGATAATCCTTTAAATACCATTTGGAAAACTTAGAAACTTCCGTTAATGAATAGGTTTCAGGTATCTCTTCAGGAAGATTATATTTCCACACAACTTGTCCAGATTCATTAACGAACATTGCCCATGCTTCATTTTCATCGAGCAATTCTTTAGTGGAAGGATCTAGTATTGAGCTTGATGAATGATATAAACCCTCTGCCACATGACGAACGACTCGATCTGGAGAAACTTCTTCAAATGTGTCTTGTGTAATCCAAGCCGCTAATATGAAGTTCACAATGAATAATAAGGTGGAAATGATCACCGTTGCTCCAATAAAACGTATTAAAATACGTACTGAACCTTCCATTATTCGCTTCCACCTACCCTTAATTTATAGCCTAAGCCGCGAACAGTCAGTAGAAATTTTGGTTGAGATGGATTTTCTTCAATGGATTTACAATAGAGTTACCGAAAAAATTGCTTGGGTGGCTCTTTCGCGGTTGGTTAGCTGGAATAGCCATCAGTACATTCCAATTAGGACTTTCCATGGTATTCCGTAGTTTCGCCCTACCTATTGGGATTGGTTTATGTGCCTCTTTTCTCGGCCTAGCATTCTATGTAATAGATTTAGGCATGTTCTTTCCCCATACATTATTAACGATTGGAATGGGAGTCATTAGCCAATCAGGATTTTCATCACTGTTTGAACATCTAATATTTCTTAGCATGAATCTATTCTATATTATTGTCATAATGTTACTAGCCATTCTATGGTTGAAAAAAGAGATGTTAAAAGCTAATCATTCTCGTTAACTTATAAAGAAATGATAAGAGGTTGGGACATATAGCTAATTTAATTAAGAATCAGTGAAGAAGCATAGTAAAAAAATGATATGCAATCGAAAATTGATTGGAGTGACGGGGCGACTCCAACGGGAACAGCCCGAAACTCGAG
>JAAYHP010000168.1 GCA_012735355.1 Lysinibacillus sp.
AACCTCAACTTAACTGTTTCGATGATGAAACTAGAACACAAATTCAAGCGATTTACGAACAATTGCAAAACGGAACAATTACGACTGAAGAAGCTCAAGAAAAATTAGATAAATTGGGTGTTCAATTCCCACGAAAAGGAAAGGGAAACAATCGAGCTGTCAATTGTCCCATTGGAGAAGTTTTTCAATAAACTATAAACATTGAATATGATTTGAACCTCCTTTCTCATAACAGTACGAATCCGCTATAATGATGTTGCGGATTGAAAAAGGAGGTTCTTTTTTTGAATATATTAATTTTAGGTGGGACGGGGCGCGTGGGAAGTCATATCGTTAACTTTGCCCTCGAAGACAATCACTCTGTCACTATGCTCGTTCGTACGCCTGACAACATACAAATCAATCATGAAAATTTAAACATCATTGAAGGTAATGTTTTAAATAAAGAAGATGTGGCAAGAGCAATGCAAGGGAATGAACTCGTAATAAGTGCGTTAAATACGGATGGTGCCTATACGCTTTCGGAAAGTATGCCACTTATTATTGAAGTAATGAAAGAGAAAGGCATTAAACGCATTATTACGATAGGTACAGCTGGGATTTTGCAAAGTCGAGTTACTCCTGAATTATTGCGTTATCAATCTAGCGAATCAAAGCGTAAATCGACTCGTGCTGCAGAAGACCACCATAAAACATACGATTTACTAAAAGAATCCTCCCTCGACTGGACGATTGTTTGTCCTACTTATTTGCCCGATGGAGAAAGGCTCGGTACTTACCGTGTTGAACGTGACTTTTTGCCAGAAGATGGCGCCAAAATCTCAGTGCCAGATACTGCAGAGTTCGCATATCGCCAAATAGAGAATCATGAATATATTAATGTTCGAGTCGGGATTGCATATTAATAATTCATTCCTAACGCTATAAAGTAATCAACAATAATCTTTTTACATAATTGGTCGCCATTCACTATGATAAATTCCAAAACAACAAAAAAGCTTAAAATGCAATTTCCCATGCATTTTAAGCTTTTTATATATATTCTTTTGACTATTTATCCTCTACAATCCCATCATTTTCATACCAATAATAAAAATTATCATCGGCTTCTGTTAAAAAGAAATCAATTTTCCCATTCACCTCATTAAAAACAAAGAGTTGTTGTGTGCTTTCATAAAATAAATATTTTGTATCGTCATAAGTAGCTTTTAATTTTTTTCCATCAAAATCAGCCAATATCATTTCATCAAATTCTTCTTTTGACATTTCACCAGAAATTGTTATGATTTTCGGTGTATAGAAATTGATATGTACTTTTGGATTATCATAATCTAGCACGAAATTTCCATACCCTTCTGTTACTGGGCCTTTATATGTTGCTGTTCCTAAAACAGATTCAACCTGACTTTGATTAAACTCGAGCCCTATATCAAAAGGATAAAAATGATCATCTAAAAAATCACTCTTTACAGTTTTCGCTAACTTTTCTTGATCCGCTTTCTCTTTCACCTTGCCGTAAAATAATGACATCATTACTTTACGAATTTCATCTTCCCAATTGTCTGGTAGTATTGTATACACTTTACCTGTAGTTTGATCAACTTCTTGTTTTGGACGTAAATAGTAGTACTTCCCACTATGTTCAAAAACGGTAGGATATGGTTCCATATATTCATCAAAATAAGCAGTAACATTTTCAATCGTTATAGGTTTCAGTTGAAATCGTTCGACATCTTCTTTATTAATCTTCGTTTCTCCTAGCGCTAATTGCTCTTGTTCAAAATACATTGTATCATTGGCAATCAACACTCTTTGTTGCTGTGGGTTAAAGGATTCACCGTCATTTTCTGTATGAAAGTAATCTACTATTACATAGAAAGTTTCACTTTCTGAATTTGGAAAGTAAAAAGGTATATTTACATATCTTGTGTCAATTTTAAAGAACCGTTTAAAATCAGATTCAAAATGCATCTCTTGAGAAATATAAATTAAATCTTCTGGAAAAAGAAGATTTGCACTTTGCCTTCCAAACGCAGTATCTGAAATAAAACGGTAAATATAGTCGTCTTTTATGTAAAGCATTTCATATCCGTTTTGTTTATCAAGAAATATGTAGTCATCAGGATAATTTGAGATTGCCTTGAATCCATTTTCAATATAAAAGTCAAAGGTTTCCTTTGTATATTCCTCGACTGAAATGGTAAATTTCCCAATTGACCCTGATGATGAATGATAAAGGAAATGCCCACGTAAAGTAAACCCACTTTGCTCTGAGTACCCCGCCATACTAATCGATTCTAAACTGATAGAAGGACTAGCAATTGGTAATTCAATATTTTGTAAATGTTCATGGAGTTGAGAAATGAGATTAGTTATTTTATCGTATATTTCTTTATCATTTGCTAAATATTTTTTATCAGAAGTTTGTTCTAATTTTACCTCTTCCTTATTTTTTTGAATTTGCTCGGTTTGGTCTGCATTATTACATGCTGTTAGTAAGAGTAATAATGCTAATGAAAAAATTATTTTTCTCATACGCTTTCCTCCTAAACACATAGAAAACAAGTTATATTACTATTAAGTATACCAACCTATTCAGCCCCCGATTAAAGAGCTATTATTAACATTTTTTTAAATTATACCAATATCTTACTTTTTTTAAAATAACCATCCATTTGTCAGCAAGCCAATACTAATTACCAAAGCAATGAAGATAAATAATCTTCTCAACAATATTTTTTTATAATATAAGTTAAAAACTTTCTTCTTGTTAATCGATTTTAATGCAAGTCCGTTCAGTATATCTTTTGGGTCAAGTTGAAATCGAATTGGATAGTTGGGATTACTCTTCTTTTGCGCTTCATATTTTCGGATGACATCAGCAAATTGGGATTGCATTCGATCGTCTAATAATATATCTTGATTTCCTAAAATCAATTCGCCCATATAACGATATTTTGCATCTGTAAAACTCGTTTTTGTATTGATTTGAGAGTATTTATTTGCTGCCTCTCTACACAACTTCTCCAATTCTTTTTTAGTCTTTTTTGAAGCAAATTTAATTTTCTTTAATAGCATCGATAATTCATCACAATAAGTTTGACTCAAGACTGCAGCAATCGTAACATTCTCTTTTTTATAAGGGTTTAACTGATTTTTATATTTTTGAAGAAGGATTTGTTCATTCCATAGCTTTTGATTATTTTCAGATGAGTGAAATAAATTATTAGATATTCTGTTTGGAATCGAATGATGATAGTAGGAGTAATAGGCACGTCCAACCTCTGTTTGTGCCTTAATTATATTACCCCATTTCCATTTTTCCTTTAATGATTGTACGAAACTTCCCGCCGCAATGGCTTCAACAATAGCCCCAACGCCTCCACCAATCGCCGTACCAATGCCTGGCGTAACGACAGAACCAATCGCAGCACCAACTTGACCTAAAGCAAATCCTCCACCAGTTGCTGCTCCTAATCTTACTACATCATTGGCAATATTCATTCCGGTTTCACTCGTAGATTGGTGCCCTTTTGAAAATTGACGGACATTGTTGACCCCTTTAAATGCTAAAACACCTAATCCAACGAACGGAATATTACCTGCAACATCTCCTGCATCTAAAATATCTTCCATTGCATTCGATGCATCATTTCTTAATGCGATATTGCTATAACCACCGTTGACAATCGTAATGCCGTTATTCGCATAATCTTGCAACATTCCGTTTTGTTGGAGTTTTTCATACAACTCATCGTTAATTACATAATGGGTAGAATTCGGGTGATTTAATACGACATTTTGAAAATCACTAACATTGCTATAAGACTTAACAGAATAATCTATATACGTCCCGTCTTCTTGAAAGACACGGATATCGTTATCTGGATGGGTTTTCGATGCAAATTGCTCTGCTTGTAATCCTTGTGAATTAAAGTGTTGCATGGCCTCCATTTCAGCCGCTTCTCCAGCATACCCACTCACATAGGCATTCATTGATGCATCCCCTGACTCGTGTAAAGTGTAAACCTTCTGTAACCATTCCATCGGTGTAGCATTTCCTAGTTCGTTCGGATAACGTTGCTCTAAAATCGATAGAAATTGTTCGTGCTGATCCATCGTATGATACACATCTAATATTGAAATACCTGTTGCCCCTGCAGCGAGGATTGTTGATTCGT
>JAAYHP010000169.1 GCA_012735355.1 Lysinibacillus sp.
ATGCATAGTGTTGCAACTTGACATGGAGCCTTTGCGGGCATGATTTCTTGCAAAGGGGACAAGCCATAATTATATTTGGACTTTGCAAGGCAAAGAAGCCTATCATGCCCACCACCATGTAAAGCGTCAAATATGCAAAAATTTATGCATAACCTTAATTGCCAACCACTACAAAAATTAATTACCATCAACAATTTTACGAATTGAATAGAGAATTCCCTTCTTTTAAGGGCTACATTTCCTTTACGGAATTGTGCAGAAGTATTGGAAATTTTAGTTAATCTTTTAAAAACAGTAAAAATAATATTTAAGTGTTGACATTATACCCTGATGGGTATATGATATCGTTAGAGTAACAAAGAAAGGGAAAAGGAGGTTTCAAATCATCTATCTTAAGATAATGTATTGCTGTCAATTCAAGTTTTGCTCTAATTTGTGTTGGAGTTCTATTCAACATTAGAAGAAAAAACAATTTCTGTAATAAAATATTTATTCATACATGAAGAAAAAGATTCCATGACGGCAAATTTTTGATTTTATATTCAACAAAAAAATTTTTCTAAAATAAAATACCCTATTAGGTATTTGGAGGTTTTAAGATGTCGATAAAAGCACATGTACAGTTAGATTGTACGGGGCTTTCATGTCCAATGCCGATTGTGAAGACGAAAAAGGCAATGGAAGGAATCGAGGAAGGCCAAGTATTAGAAGTGAAAGCGACCGATAAAGGTTCAATTGCCGACTTAAAAGCATGGTGTGACAGTGTTGGACATCAATATATCGGTATGTTTGAAGAAAATGGCGTGCTGTTTCATTACATTCGTAAATGTAATGAGCAAGTTGTTGAAAAGAAATTTGAACATACAATCTCGAATGATGAAGTTCTGAGTCGAGTGAAAAATGGCGGAATTCTTCTAGATGTTCGAGAAGAAGTGGAATACGCTTTTGGTCATATTGAAGGCTCCATATCCATTCCAATGGGGGAATTAGAAGACCGTTTAGATGAATTAGACAAAGACAAGGAAATCTATGTCATTTGTCGAACAGGTACACGCAGTGATTTAGCTGCTCAAAAATTAGTAGAAAAAGGTTTTACAAAAGTTTATAACGTCTTACCAGGAATGAGTGCTTGGAAAGGCGATTTAATAAAAAAATTATAAATTCGGAGGGGTTTGAAAAATGTCTAATAAAGTTGCAATTATTGCAAGTAATGGTGGATTATTTGATGCATATAAGGTATTTAATATCGCAACGGCAGCAGCTGCTACAGAGAAAGAAGTAGCAATCTTCTTTACATTTGAGGGTCTGAACTTGATTCATAAAGAAGCGATGAAACAATTGCCACTTCCAGAAGGAAAAGAACATTATGCAGAAGGATTTGCGAAAGCAAATGTTCCGAGTATTCCGGAATTAGTAGAAATGGCAAAAGAGATGGGAGTAAAATTAATCGCTTGTCAAATGACAATGGATGTTATGAATTTAACGAAAGAAGACTTTATTGATGGAATTGATGTAGGTGGCGCAGTTACATTCCTTGAGTTTGCAAAAGATGCTGCACCAACATTAACGTTTTAATCATTTGTTTTATTCCATTCTTTAGTGGAAGGGATTACTCTTCCACTTCATATCACAAAAATATACCTGCAGGGGGTAAGTGGAATGGCAGTTCAAAAAATGACATCAGCACAAGTAGCTCGTAAAGTAATCGAAAATCAACCATTATTTATTTTAGATGTACGAAACAGAGAAGATTTTGAAGATTGGAAAATTGAAGGACACCGATTTGAATATTTAAATGTGCCTTACTTTGAATTATTAGATGGTGTGGAAAAAATTCTTCCAAAATTACCGTCCGATCAAGATATTTTAGTTGTTTGTGCGAAAGAGGGCTCTTCTGTCATGGTTGCGGAAATGCTTTCAGATGCAGGATACGATGTGTACTACCTTGAGGGTGGTATGAAAGCTTGGAGCTCTTACCTCGAGCCGATTAAAATAGGTGATTTGACTAATGGAGGTGAATTGTATCAATTTGTTCGTCTAGGGAAAGGCTGCTTATCTTATATGGTCATTTCTGATGGTGAAGCTGCCATTATTGACGCAGTTCGTTTTAAAGATGTGTTCATCAACTTTGCGAAAGAAAAAAATGTGGAAATTACCCACGTATTTGATACACACTTACATGCGGACCACATCTCCGGAGGACGCCATATTGCAAAGGAAACAGGGGCGAAATATTATTTACCACCAAAAGATGCAGATGAGGTGGTTTATGAATATAATCCATTGGAAGATGGTTTAACAGTGAAGGTTGGGAATTCCAAAATTGAAGTAGGCGCTCTGTATTCACCAGGTCATACAATTGGTTCAACTTCCTTCATCGTAGATAACAAGTATTTATTAACAGGAGATATTTTATTCATTGATTCCATCGGTCGACCTGACTTAGCAGGACGTGCTGAGGATTGGGTAGGAGATCTTCGCGAAACGCTTTATCGCCGTTATCGTGAGTTAGCGGAAGATTTAATTGTATTGCCTGCACACTTCATGATTATTGATGAGTTGAATGAAGATGGAACAGTTGCAAAACGTTTAGGGGATCTATTTGCGGAAAACCATGGTTTAAATATTGAAAGTGAAGAAGAATTCCGTAAGACAGTAACAGAAAACTTGCCACCACAACCAAATGCATACCAAGAAATTCGTCAAGTAAATATGGGGAAATTGACACCAGATGAAGAAGAACAAATAGAAATGGAAATCGGTCCAAACCGTTGTGCGGTACGTTAATTATGAAACAGGTGGGGAGAATGATAAACTCCCCCTTTTTAATGAGAATTAAAAAGGAGCGTTTGAAATGGAAGTCAATCAAGTGTTAGATGCAAAAGGATTATCTTGTCCACTCCCGATTGTACGGGCAAAAAAAGCAATGGATACGTTAGCGACAGGTCAAGTGTTAGAAGTGCATGTGACAGACAAAGGCGCACTATCTGACTTTCCTGCTTGGGCTAAATCAAGTGGACATGAAATATTAGATCAATCGATTGAAGCGGATGTAATCAAATTCATTATTAAAAAGGGATAACGAATCGATAAAGAGGAGAGGTGACATTCGGGAGAGGGTGTCACCTCTTCTGGAAAGAAGGTATCAACATGGACATTGCTTGGATTCTAACCATATTTGCAATAGGATTTGTTGGGTCATTTATCTCAGGGATGGTTGGAATTGGTGGATCGATTATTAAATATCCAATGCTTTTGTATATCCCTTCTTTATTAGGCTTTACCGCATTTACAGCTCATGAGGTATCTGGGATAAGTGCTGTACAAGTATTCTTTGCTTCTCTTGCTGGTGTTTGGGCATATCGAAAAGGTAACTTTTTAAATAAATCCCTTATTTTCTATATGGGAAGTGGAATTTTAATAGGAAGTATCATCGGAAGTTTTGGTTCATCCTATTTTTCGGAACAAGGTGTTAACATTGTATACGGAATCTTGGCGTTAATCGCCGGAATTATGATGTTTATTCCAAAGAAGCAAATTGATGATATCCCGTTAGAACAAGTCACTTTCAATAAACTACTTGCAACGATTTTATCTCTCATAGTGGGAGTTGGTTCAGGGATTGTTGGAGCAGCCGGTGGTTTCCTCCTTGTACCGATAATGCTTGTCGTATTAAAAATACCAACTCGCATGACCATTGCAACAAGTTTAGCTGTTACGTTTATTTCATCGATAGGAAGTGCAGTAGGGAAACTATCAACAGGGCAAGTAGATTACTTGCCAGCCATTATTATGATTGTCGCAAGTATTATTGCTTCACCTTTAGGAGTGAAGGTTGGTAAAAAAATGAACCCTTCTATTTTGAAGTGGATTTTAGCGATTCTCATTATCGGTACAGCTATTAAAGTATGGATGGATATACTATAAAAACAAGTTACATGAACAATGGGAAAAATCTTATGAAATCAATCAAAAAAAATTTTAGACTTCCCGAGGGTATTGTGAACTAGATTTTAGTAATAAATAAATAGAAAGAAGAAAATGGGTGTTGGCGATAAACCAGCACCAATTTTTTATTCCTTCTTTTAATTCAATTTTTTGGTAAATGTATTAAATCAAGATTTCACTACAACAACAATCAACGAAAAATGGGTAGCTGATATTACATATATCCATACGCTTCGTGATGGTTGGTGTTATCTAGCGTCCGTTCTAAATAATACTATGAGATCGTCATTTTGACGGTCTTTTTGTATGTTTAAGAACAGCCTTGTAAAAGAAGAACATATTAGCCTATAACTCGAAAAAATGTTCCGTACTAATGAAATTCCCCATTTAACACCTGA
>JAAYHP010000170.1 GCA_012735355.1 Lysinibacillus sp.
ACTTTTTGTAAAAAAAAACTCTCCTCAATGGAGATCTATTTAAGAAAATTTACAAAAGACAAGAAATAACATTTAGATTATATACTTTTTTAAATTAATATTTTTCATTAAATCATTTCATAGTGATTTCTGTAAGCCATGTTCTGTTCCTGCGTACTCAAACGGCTAAAAGCCTCGTACCTCAGGTAGTAATCATCTATCTACGAGAAGTAAAAACTCCTCGTCCCTCCCTCCGTTCATTTCCTTCGGGAGAGCGCCCCTACCATAATTTGGGTTTCTCACTCGTGGGGTTTACCTCGTTCCACCTTACACGTTTCCATGTAAGCTCCGTCACTGTGGCACTTTTCAGGAAGTGTCGACCATATCCGAAGACTTAGGTCTTCCTTCCGCCGTCAAAGCGAAATGCTTTGCCTTACCTTATTTTTTCGGTAAGCACGAACACTACGGTCATCTCAGATCCGTGTGAGCATGGACTTTCCTCTACAACACAATTGTGCTGCAGCGATTACTACAAAATCACTATGATAGTTACATTATACTAAAGATATAAGCTAAATACAACTTGAGGAATTAACTAATCGTACAA
The DNA here is from genome assembly GCA_012735355.1 of Lysinibacillus sp. Lineage (GTDB taxonomy): Bacteria > Bacillota > Bacilli > Bacillales_A > Planococcaceae > Ureibacillus. The sequence goes on from JAAYHP010000170.1 coordinate 587, forward strand.
TTTACTACCAAAAACGTGCTTCTCCAAATTCGATAATCTCTTTAAAATGTCGAAATTTGTATTCCCTAAATATTGAGTTGTTTGTGGTCTTTTTGTTGCGTTATCTAATTCCCTTTTTAATCGTTGGTTTTCTGCTTGTAATTCTTCAATCATTCTTTGGAAGTTGTCATAATCTTCCATTATTATATCTAAAAATTGGTCTACTTCATCGATATTGTAGCCCTTCATTTGTTTTTTAAATTCTTTTTCCAATATCATTTTTGAATTTAATTTTATTACCATGCACATCGCCCTTCCATCGATACATACGTAATATTATTATAGCACATGAGGTATTATTAAAGGACAAGAAATGATGTCGATTAAACAAAAAATTAAACACATTTACAATTTTCTACAACGATTAACAGGCAAGGGATAATTTGTCAATATTTGCGCTTCCCCGGGAAATGATTTTGTAATATTCAAAAAATAGAAAGATATTTCCCATTTTTATTTTTTAAACGTTGCAACCGTTTATCCCAATGTTCTAATTGGTTTTTCTTTTGTTCTTCTTTTAAAAAAGACCCTTCTTGAATTAACTCTATTCCTCTTATTGTGTACTGTAATGCCTTAGAATAATCTTTTATTTGATGTTCATATAGTATCGCTAATTGTTCGAAAGATTTTAGCTTTTTCCGATGATCGATTGTATCAATCGCTCTTTGAAAAGATTGGATTGATTCGTCATATTGTTTATTTCTTTTTTGTTGTAAAGCTAAATAAAAATAAGCAAGACCTGTATCATTTTCGTCAAAATTTTCCGTTACGGTTAATAAAATTTGTTCACTTTGTTCTTGTTCTTTTAAATCTCCATACCACTTACCGATGTTTGTATGAACTTGTGCATCATCTTGTAAATTGTCATCGAGCAACAATTTCGTCGAGTGAATGTAGAGGGTTACTAACGATAATAAATCCCATTCATTATGATGAAGCACCTTCATCAACGATGAAGCGTTGCCACTTTTTACAGCGTCTGCATAAATCATCGGTGCAAGAAAACCGGGAATATCATTATTCCTTTTAAACCCTAATTTTTCTTCTTCCACATTCGTTAACTTCATTTTTTCTAAATTATTTTTCCACATCCGTTTAGAACTATGAAGTAAATCTATTTGTCTATGACTTTGTAATTTTGGTAATAAGTTTTTATGAAATGTCCAACGCATTTCCAATTGTGGCCAATCGAAACTTTTCCCGTTGTAAGTAACAATCGTTTTCCCTCTTTGCCATAACTTCGATTCAAAAAGAAAAGCGGCTTCGTTCGCTGGATCCGCTAATACGTATTGATTCAATACAAACTCCTTTTCCTCTACTTCCAATAGTCCAATAATAAATATATGGGTACCTACTCCTTTTAACCCGGTCGTTTCCGTGTCAAAAAACAATACCTTTTCATTGGAATGAATGGAAAAGGGATGGTCTAGCTTCGCCCTTTCCCATTTTTCTACCGCTTGGAAAAAATGATGTAATTGATAATGACCATGTTTATATATTAACGGATAACGAATTTGTCTTTTAAACAAAAGGCCAAAATCATTTTCAACGACGGATAGCCCGGCTTTCATCCACGTTTCTGTGTAGGCGGGCTTTTCCGGTTTTTGAAAATGAATTTTCTCCGTTTTTTCATCTTTCTTTTTCCCAAGCATTTTTTTCAATTGCAATATTTTGTTTTCGTAGCTCATACAATCACATCATTTCACCGATTAAAATGTTCATTATTTTAATGACTTTTTCCTTGCCTCCTATAGTACTGTCTTGCGC
>JAAYHP010000171.1 GCA_012735355.1 Lysinibacillus sp.
AGAAAATGATGAGTTTTTACTTTTGTCCCAACCTCTATGTTTAAAATCCAAAGATAGCTTTAATTACAGATGTTGTTTCTCCACCTTTATAAATAACGTATAACAGTAAATATACTGCAACACCTGTGATTGCCGTGAAGAACCAAATGATGCTTGTAATTGGTCCAATTTTACTATGTGTACTGTTTTTCTTCTTTAAACCTGTAACGATACTTACAATCCCAAAAACAGCTCCCACAGTTGCTAAAATAATATGGAAGAATAAAAAGAATGTATAATATATTTTTAATTCATCTGGTCCACCGAAGGAAGTGTTTCCGATAAATATTGTTCTTGAAGCATAAATAAGAAAGAATATTAAAGCACTGACACCAGCTGCTAACATTACTTTTTTATGAGCTTCTACATTTCCTTTAATAATTATGCCCCATCCAATTGCTACTAATATAGCACTTAATACAATAAATCCTGTACTGATCGTCGGTAAGATTGGTACACCCATGAATTTATACCCCTATTCATATTGATTTTTCTTTTTTAATTGAAATTCATTTAATGCTTTTGCCGTAATTTCTTCTTCACTTAACTTATGTTCCTCTTTCCACCATTTGCGGAATACAATAGCAAGCAATATACCTAAAATGATTTCCTGTATAATTTTCATTAATACACCGCCCATTTGTTGATCTCGGATCGGTGTTAAATCAGTAAATAGTTCTGGTCCTGATAAAGGTATCGTCGTTGTAATACTTGCTAACGTACTAGGAGGTACGCAAAGCGCCATCGATTCTAGCCATGCTTCACCGTTCGTATACGTTGCATATACGGGATCTTTTGAAAAGATAATTAAAGCACAGGCCGGTGTTATAACAACGGCGGTAGCAATAATATAACCTATTTTATATAAACCTTTCATTTTCGGCTGTCCTGGCACTTCATTAATGAGCGGCCAATACATAAAGAACGCAGACATAAACAATGCTAAACTTGCTAATCCATGCAATGTTTGGTCGACTTTAACGAAGTCGAATACTAATGGGACATGGTAAACAGAGAAAGTTAAAGCGAAGCCAAGGACTGATACGACTGGATGTGTTAGCGCTTTAAAAATTTTATCTACAACCGGAAATTCAACAACAACTTTCCATACCCACCAAGGAATACCCTTGATTATTAATATAGGAAGCAACAATAAATAGAAAGCCATTTGAACCATATGCATTGTAAACATAATAAGGGACATTAAATCAATTGGAGAGCCTTTGATTATATATAATAGAATTATTCCAGAAATGAAATAGATTGCTTCTTCCTTTTTTAACGGCTCACTCACTTTAAAATCTTTTCTCCATTTAATAGTTACAATAAAGTATACAATTATGATAAATATTAATGTCCCAATCATATAAGGGCTCCATAGTGCCTGAAACCCAAATATACTTAATGGCATAATATCGCTCCTTAAAACATAGTAGTAAATAAATGTGCAAAAACTCTACGACAATTATAACATTATTCCGCAATATAATAGGTAAAAAGAGATTTAACTTTTTGGACAAAATATGATATTTTTGAAAAGTTTTCAAATATGTAAAAGTAAAGGCTGCCTAGAAATGATCTAGACAGCCCTCCTTTCTTACCACCAAATGATTGTATTAAACGCTAAGAAGAATGTAAATGCGATGACTGCACCTACCCAAACAAATGTTGAAATTACTCCGATAAACGGTGCATTTTTATCATCCATATGCATGAATGAATAAAGTTGTAAAACTACTTGCACTCCCGCAAGTAATAAGATGATTGGTCGAATAAATGTTGGTGCAAAATCTGCTACTACTGTTGCAAAGGCAATAAATGTTAGGAATATCATAATCGCAAAGTTAATCACTTGCTTACGCATAGCGACTGCACTTTTTCTGCGATCATATTGATATTGGGCTTGGCTTCTACCTTGAATCTCTGTATCGTGACTCATATTATCCTAACACCCCCATTAAGTATACTACCGTGAAGATGAATACCCAAACAACGTCAATAAAGTGCCAATAAATTGAAGCTACAAAATATTTTGGCGCGTTGTAAAGATTCAATCCACGTTTAGCGTTACGAACAATTAAACACGTCATCCAAATTAAACCGATGATTACGTGAATACCGCGCGTTCCAACTAAAGTAAAGAATGCAGA
>JAAYHP010000172.1 GCA_012735355.1 Lysinibacillus sp.
CTATTGACGAGATATTGCTCCCCGTCGTGTACGGCTTTAATCTTCCCTTCATAAATATATCGAAGCACCAACTCTTCAGGCATTGAAATATCTTTCGCTGTCTCACTGATTGTTTTGTAATACATATTTGACCCGCCTTTCCACTTGTTATGATGCGCATAAGGAAAATAACATATTACATGAAAATGTTGTTGAAGAAAACTGAAATGGGGAAGCTTTTATAAGTTTTACTTCTTTTTTCTTAATTATTATAGCAATCGAGAATATTTTCAATTCAAAAAGCTGATGTAACTAAATGAAAAATTATGGTAGCATTACTTTAAATAGTAGTTTTGAGGAGGACTTTTGCATGAATGTGCTACCTTATGTGTTTGTGTTACTTGCGGCAATGCTTTGGGGGACTGTTGGCACAACCCAAACTTTTTTGCAGGAAGGGATTTCTCCAATCGCTGTTGCAGGGGTACGATCAGCCATTGGGGGAGGGATTTTATTCATTGCAGTCCTCTTCATGAAGAAAATTAAGTTTCGAGAGTGGTCTTGGGAATGGACAATTTTGGCAGCGCTGACCATTGCTTTATTCCAAAGTTTATTTTTCACTTCCGTACGATATACCGGTGTTGCAATAGGTACCGTTGTAACGATTGGAAGTTCGCCGGTTTTTGCAGGAATCATTGAGTGGCTTATTTTTAAGCAACGTCCTAACCGGGTTTGGGGAATAGCAACAGCTTTAGCGATTGTAGGTTGCGTGCTATTGTTTGTGAATAAAGGAGAGACGACAGTACATCCGTTAGGAGTTTGTCTCGCTTTATGCGCAGGAACAATGTTTGCCTTATATACGAATTGCAGTAAACGGTTAACGGAACGAGAAGAGACGTTGCCTGCTGTAGCGATGACATTCACCCTTTGTGCGATATTTTTATTACCCTTTTCACAAAATGGGGTATCGTGGACGTTTGAGGGGCAAAATCTTTGGCCGATGCTTTTTATGGGGCTTCTTGCAACGAGTGTAGCCTACATACTATATTTAGCCGGTTTAGAAAAAATCAGTTCTTCTTCAGCGGTGACGTTATCTTTAGCGGAACCTTTAACAGCAGCGCTACTAGGTGTCTTTTTAGTAGGAGAGTATTTAAGTCCGACTAGTTGGATAGGTGTAATCTTATTACTAGGAGGAATTATTGTACTTACTCTTGGCAGTAGAAGAGTGTCCCAACAAGGGGAGAAGGGAAGGACGAAGAAATAAAAGCTACTTAAGGCACACCTTGAGTAGTTTTTGTTTTTTATTCTGTTTCTTAAGAAATTCTTCATATTTTTTAGCGGTAGAATGTAAGAATTGTTGTCTATGATAAAACTATAAGAAAAAGAGGTGAGGTGATGCCAATGAATCAGTTGACAGTCCTTGTAACAGATGATGATCAAGATATTCGTGACGGCATCGAAATCTATTTGAAAAATGAAGGATATAACGTGTTAAAGGCGGAAAACGGGCTACAAGCACTTGAGATTCTATCTGAAAATGAAGTACACCTAATCATTTTAGATATTATGATGCCGAAGTTAGACGGAATCCAAGCAACGTTCAAAATTCGAGAAGAGAGAAATATTCCTATTATCATGTTGAGTGCCAAGGCGGAAGATACAGACAAAATTCACGGATTATCGATTGGTGCGGACGATTATATTACGAAACCTTTTCATCCGTTGGAACTCATTGCTCGGGTAAAATCTCAACTAAGACGTTACACGCAACTCGGTACATATGATGGCAATGGTTCCAATAAGAAAATTGAAGTGAATGGTTTATCGATTGATACGGAAGCAAAGGAAGTACGACTCCATGGAGAAATCGTCAAGCTGACACCGATTGAGTATAAAATTACTGAGCTTTTGTTAACGAATGCGGGACGAGTGTTTTCCATTCATGAAATTTATGAGCGGGTATGGCAGGAAGAAGCTTATAATGCGGAAAATGTCGTTGCGGTACTCATTCGAAAAATCCGTGAAAAAATTGAGGCAGACCCGAAAAATCCAAGATATTTAAAGGTAGTGTGGGGCATTGGGTACAAAATTGAAAAGTAAATTGGAATGGGCGCTCATATTTACGTGCCTCATCGCCTCCGTCATTGGCATGATTTTCATTATTAGTTTTACTTTCCGATTTATAGCGAAAGAGTGGAATACGATTATGACGTTTATTTCAAATGTATTTTGAGGAGGATAAAAGTATGAAAATAAAAAGTAAAGCACTCCTCTCCCTTTTTCTTATCGTTTGGGTTCTTTTTTCTTTCCTTTTATTGTTTCAACACGGTTCAAGGTTTATAGGAAAAACTTATTTTGATTCCCACACTTTTCACAGCAATTTAGAGGAATTTAAAAGCGTGTTAAGCCGTTACGTATTACAATCTTTTGATGTAGAGGAAGCAAAAAAGCAAATTACTGTAACGAAAAAAGAAATCGATTATCATCGAAATTATTACGGGACACTAGCAGAGCAAGTGGAAAATATTAAATCTCAATATGAAGAACGGATTCAAAATGCGGAAGCTGATGAAGAGTTACAACAAATGCTCATTAATGAACGGGACGCAAAAATTGAAGATATAAAGAAAAACTTTAGCGATGATAGTCATGTAGAGGAGAAAATTCGTTAACAAAAGGAAGCTATTATCGATCAATATGCGGCTTCGGAAAATGAAAACAAAAAAGGGTTGTTGGATGAATTTAACTATTTCTCCTATAGCTTTACAAATATTGATAGTGGGGAACGGATTGATTCGGGTGATGTGAATGCTGATGCAGTTTTCAAAGCAACATTTGGTGAGGAGTACCCACTACTCGTTGTTGATAGCTCTAGAACTATTGTAGCGGATGATTATACTTTACTGAATTCAGAGATTTATATTGATGGAGAAGTGTCACGGTATGAAGGGGTAATTAGCATTCCAAAGACGATGATGAGCAATTCTCATTTTAAAGATGAATATCAATCCTTCATGATTTCAAAAATGATTCTTTATGGAATTTGGGCTACCGCCTTATTGGCTATTGTTGGATTGTTAACTTTTGCAAAACCTTCTTTAAATAGTTTTTTAAGTGAGTTCCGTATAAAAGAAACATTTTTAAAACTGCCCGTAGATATAAGAATCGCAGTAGTATTCATTGGAACACTTATAACGTATGTATTAATTACCATTACAGGAGAATTGATTGTTTACAATTCTTATTACTACCATAACGATTACTGGATTCGATTTATTTTTGACTTAGCTTATCATTTTATATTTCTTTTCATATTTGCTGTTTCTAGCATATGTGGAGCTTTATGGGCCTTTGAATCTGTGAATAGTGAAGAAAAGTTAAAAGCTGAATTGAAAAACGCGATTTTGTATCGATTATCTGATGGTATTCAAGATCTCTTTTTAACTCGATCTATCGGGATACAGGCACTAGTTATATTAACAATTGTTTACTTTGCAGGGTTTGGTTTAGCTATCGTGTTTTTTGAGCCAATTACAATTTTTATTTATGCATTGTTATTTCTCTTCATTGCATTACCAGCATTATTAATCTTTTTACGAAATGCAGGCTACTTAAACCGTATTATGAAGCAGACGAAGGAGATGGCGGAAGGACGTTTAACGACCGAAGTGATGGTAAAGGGGAAATCACCGTTAGCTAAGCATGCTCAACATTTAAACGAGCTGCAAGAAGGGGTACGGAAATCTTTGATGGAACAAGCGAAGAGCGAACGGTTGAAAACGGAACTCATTACAAATGTGAGCCACGATTTACGGACGCCGTTAACGTCGATTATTACTTATACCGATTTATTGAAAAACCCGGATATTACTGAGGAAGAACGAAAACATTACATTGAAGTGTTGGAGAAAAAATCAGCGTGATTGAAAACGTTGATAGAAGATTTGTTTGAAGTATCAAAAATGTCGAGCGGTAATATTGAATTGCATCGGGAGCGAATCGATTTAACTCAACTATTGCAACAAGCCATTGGTGAGCATAAAGAATCTTTCGAAAAGGCAAATTTAGATCTTCGAGTAACGCTACCAGAGAAGTCGCTTTATGCTTTTGTTGACGGACAAAAGTGGTGGCGTGTAATCGATAATTTAATCGGCAATGCACTGAAGTATTCGCTAGAAGGAACGAGAGTATATGTTGCATTAAAAAAGGTTGGTTCAATAGCGGAACTGTCCGTAAAAAATATTTCTAATTATGAACTAGGAGATAATGTAGAGGAACTTACAGAACGATTCAAACGGGCGGATGAATCTCGCCATACAGAAGGCTCAGGACTAGGCCTTGCCATCGCCCAATCGATTGTAGATTTACATCATGGAAAAATGGTAATTAATGTTGATGGTGATTTATTCAAAGTCGTAGTTACTGTTGAGGCAGAATGATTTTTTAGAAAGAGGTTGGGACATATAGCTAATTTAATTAAGAATCAGTGAAGAAGCATAGTAAAAAAATGATATGCAACGAAAATTGATTGGAGTGACGGGGCGACTCCAACGGGAACAGCCCGAAACTCGAG
>JAAYHP010000021.1 GCA_012735355.1 Lysinibacillus sp.
AGAAGAATTTGTATAGAATACAAATATTAAAAGTACCTTTTAATTGTAAAATCGTAAATATAAAGAGGGAAAATTATAATTCTATAGTAATTAAAAAAGCGGGAAAATCGAATATTGTTATATTTTACATTTTTATGTATCATATTAAAGAGATATAAGGGGGGACACCCGTGGATCAGGAAAAAAAGAAAGAAGAGATAATCGATAAAGTGAAAATGCGTAAAAAAGAAGGAAAGGTCGTTCGGCGAATTGTAACGACGATTACCCTTGTAGTACTAGCTTTCATTGCAATAATAGGTATTGGAGGCTATTTTTACGTAAGCAGTGCCTTACAACCGGTCGATCCAGAATCCGAAGTGGAAATTCAAGTAGAAATTCCGTTAGGTTCCGGGCTAACGAAAATTTCCTCTATTTTAGAGGAGCATGGCGTGATTAAAAACGCGACTATATTCAAATATTATGCGATATTTAAAAACCAATCGAATTTCCAAGCCGGTAATTATACAATGACACAAAGTATGACCCTCGATGAAATACTTGAAAGTTTAAAAACAGGAAGGGTATATCGAGAGCCGGTAATGACGATTACGATTCCTGAAGGGTTAACGTTGGAACAAATCGGTAAAATAATTGAAAAGCATACCGAATATACACAAGTCCAATTTATGGAAAGAGTGAACAGTGAAGAGTTTATTCAAAACGTCATGAGTGCTTACCCAGAATTATTAACGGAAGAAATTCTTGGTGAAAATATTCGATATCCTTTAGAAGGATATTTATTCCCTGCAACTTATGCCATCTATGAAGAAGAAGTTTCATTAGATGAACTAATCACAATGATGATTTCAAAAACTAATGACGTGGTGACTGAATATCAAGGGTTAATTGCTGAAAAGGAAATGACGGTTCATGAATTGCTCACTTTTGCTTCATTATTAGAAGAAGAGGCAACAGAAAAAACAGACCGAGAAACGATTGCCAGCGTGTTTTACAATCGATTAAAAATTGGAATGCCTCTCCAAACGGACCCAACGGTATTATATGCATTAGGAACTCATAAAGATAGAGTGCTTTATGAAGACTTAGAAGTACAAAATCCATATAATACTTACGTAAATACTGGGTTACCACCCGGTCCGATTGCCAATGCAGGGGTCGTTTCCATTGAAGCTGCACTAAATCCTACAGAAACCGAATATTTATATTTCTTAGCGGATAAAGAAGGAAACAATCACTTTGCGAAAACTTTTGATGAGCATAAATTAAATAGAAGTAAATATTTAAGTGACTAATTCTACTATGGATAAAATAGCAGTGTCTGTCTATTCGGGGGAACTGCTATTTTTCCTATTTAAAATACCTTTAGTCAAGGGCTGAATGTCTACTTTCCGTAATATTTTAGGAAAGATTGTTCGCTTTTGCTCGAATTTCATGATATGATAAGATGTGATTTTAAAATAGTGCAAGAAAATGGGCCAACAAGGTTTGGTTTTTTTCTTTTTATATAGCTATTTTCAAATTGAAGGAGTCAAAAAATGCAGTTTTCAGAAAAATTTATTGAATCCTTCATTCATCCTCGAAACGATTTGCTGCTAAAAATGGAACAATATGCCGAAGAAAACCATGTTCCTATCATGAAGCTTTCGGCAATCGAAGTTTTGTGTCAATTGTTACGGATGCAACAACCAAATCATCTGTTAGAAGTGGGAACGGCCATTGGATATTCCGCGATACGAATGGCGGAAGCAGTTCCTACTTGTCAAATCGTAACGATCGAAAGAGACGAACAACGTGCTCAAATGGCAAAACAATTTATCGAAGAGTCTACCGTAGCTAATCGAATAAC
>JAAYHP010000022.1 GCA_012735355.1 Lysinibacillus sp.
GGCACAAATAGTAACAACAAAAGATGTTATAGAAAAATTCAATTTAACCCTCGTTAGTGGACATGATGGAATCGGACGCTACATCACAACGAGCGATATTTCAAGACCAGGTTTAGAGATGGCCGGGTATTTCACCCATTATCCTGCTGATCGGGTGCAACTCATAGGAAAAACAGAGCTGTCCTTCTTTGAAATGCTCCCTCCAGATTTAAAAAGAGAACGGATGTTTAAATTATGTTCGCAAGAAACGCCAGCGATTATCATATCAAGAAATATGGAAGTACCAGAGGAATTAATTGAAGCATCGAATGTGAACAATGTTCCTGTACTAAGTACATCGATGAAAACGACGAGATTTTCAAGTAGATTAACAAACTATTTAGAAAGTAAATTAGCTCCTTCAACAGCTATCCATGGCGTATTAGTCGATGTTTATGGAATAGGCGTACTCATCATTGGTAAAAGCGGTGTAGGGAAAAGTGAAACAGCATTAGAATTAATAAAAAAAGGTCACCGTTTAGTTGCTGATGATTGTGTAGAAATTCGCCAGGAAGCGGAAAATTTATTAATTGGTAGTCCACCACCACTACTTGAGCATTTACTTGAAATCCGTGGAATTGGTATTATTGATATTATGACGTTATTTGGTGCTAGTGCTGTGAGGTCCTATAAACGTATTTCATTAATTATAGAACTTGAAAACTGGGATCCAATTAAACAATACGATCGACTCGGTTTAGACGAAGAAAAAATGAAGATTATTGATACGGAAATTACAAAATTAACGATTCCTGTTCGTCCAGGACGAAATGTTTCAGTTATTATAGAAGTAGCGGCTATGAACTACCGTCTAAAAAAAATCGGCATTAATCCAGCATTGGAATTTTCAAGAAGATTAGATGAAGTGATTTCCATGCATGATGAATTAGATGAATATTAACTTTTTTGAGAGGAGTTTGTATGGGAAATATATTGTTAGCGATTGACCCGGTGGCTTTTAGCAGCGGCCCAATTAGCGTTCGATGGTACGGGATTATAATTGTATCCGGTATCATCTTAGCTTATATTGTTGGTCAGCATGAAGGAAAAAAGCGGGGCTTACCAGAAGACTTTTTTGGTGATTTGTTGCTTTGGGCTATTCCAATTTCTATCATATGTGCCCGTTTGTATTATGTCATGATGAAATGGGATTATTATGGGCAAAACCCTGGAAGAATCATTGAGATATGGAATGGCGGTATTGCGATCCAAGGTGCATTAATTGGTGCAATAGTGACAGCTTTTATTTTCTGTCATGTGAAAGGCGTTAGCTTCTTAAAAGTAGCTGATATTGCTGCACCGAGCATATTAATTGGTCAAATTATTGGACGTTGGGGTAATTTCATGAATCAGGAAGCTTTCGGGGGCCCAGTATCACGGGAGTTTTTAGAAAGTTTAATGTTGCCTAACTGGATTATTGAACAAATGTATATTCATGATTTAGGAACTTATGTCCACCCAACTTTTTTATATGAATCTTTATGGAATTTTGTAGGGCTCATTATTTTACTATTTTTACGTCGAGTGAATTTACAACGGGGAGAGATGTTCTTCTCCTATTTGATTTGGTATTCTATCGGACGTTTCTTTATAGAAGGGTTACGTACGGACAGCTTATATTTAGTTGGTGAATTACGGTCCGCTCAAGTCGTTTCAGTATTGTTAATTATCATCGGTATTGTGTGTATTGTATATCGCCGTTTGAAGGTGCGTCCTATCGTACGTTATTTGGATAAATAGAGAGGGGTTTCCTATGTCTACTTTTAAGAAGGGGTTACTTTCAGGAGGAAAAACAGCTTGGTCCCTTAGCAAAGTGATTTTTCCGATTACATTTATCGTTACCATATTACAATTTACGCCAATTTTACCTTGGCTTATAGAGTTAATTGAACCATTAATGGGGATACTTGGTTTAAGCGGTGAGGCCGCAATCCCTCTCGTATTAGGGAATTTTTTAAATTTATATGCTGGGATTGCCGGGATTTTATCTGTAGAGTTAACGGTAAAAGAAGTGTTCATTTTAGCGGTGATGTTATCTTTCTCCCATAATATATTTATTGAAACTGGGGTAGCCTTAAAAGTTGGAGTAAAACTTTGGGTTGTCCTCGCAGTAAGATTTGGTTTAGCAATTTTTTCGGCCATTATGATTCGTTTTCTTTGGAATGGAGGAGGAGAAATTGCAAAGTACGGCTTTCTCCCAGCGGAAAGTCCAGAACCGAATGGCTGGGGTGAAATTTTATTACTCGGATTAGAGAAAGCGAGTTTAGGAATTTTACAATTGTTAATCATCGTTATTCCTTTAATGATTATTGTGCAATATTTGCGAGATTTCCATTGGTTAGATAAATTATCAGGCTGGCTTGCTCCATTGACGAAAGTAATTGGTGTGAAACCGAATGCAGCGATGACGTTAGTTGCTGGGTTAGTAATTGGTTTAGCTTATGGGGCAGGATTGAAGATTCAAGCGGTAAAAGAAGATGGTGTAAGCAAAAAAGATGCAACGTTATGCTTTATCTTCCTAGTCGCTTGTCACGCGGTCATTGAAGATACCCTTATTTTTGTTCCATTAGGGATACCAATTTTGCCATTGTTAATTATTCGAGTTGTTACAGCTTTTGTTTTAACGATGATTGTAGCCTATTTTTGGAATCGTTCAGAACAGAAGACTTTAAGTAGGGAAGTGGCTCAAATAGAATGAAGGCTCTATTATTTGACTTTGATGGCACGTTATTAAATACGAATGAACTAATTATTAGAACCTTTATGCACGTATTAAACGACAAATTTCCTGGGCAATATTCCCCAGAAGATTGCATAAAATTCATAGGTCCGTCATTAAAGGAGACTTTCGAACAAATTACGCCAAACGAAGTCGACGAAATGATCGCCAAATATCGCGAGTGGAATCATGCCTATCATGATGAATATGTAACAGAATTTGATGGTGTCAATGCTACTTTGGAAGAGTTGAAAGAGCGGGGGCATAAGTTGGCGATTGTGTCTACGAAGAAACGAGATACGATTGAACGAGGGTTACGTTTAATGAAAGCGGAGCACATGTTTGAATTTTGGATTGGTCTAGAAGATGTGAATAAAGTAAAGCCAGATCCAGAACCGGTATTGTTAGCTCTGGATAGATTGAAAGTGGATAAAAGTAATGCTTTAATGATAGGCGATAATTATCACGATATTTTAGCGGGAAAAAATGCGGGAGTTAAAACAGCAGGAGTTGCTTGGTCCATTAAAGGAGAAGCGTATTTAAGAACCTTTGAACCAGACTATATGTTGCATCATATTTCTGATTTATTAACGATTGTGAAGGAGCAGTAGTATGCGGAGAACGGAGTCGTATAAAGTAGAAGGGGATGCCAACTCCTTATGGCATGTTTATAAAACTGTATCCTTTTGGAAAGTAGTGAAATGCTTTATTTTCATTCAACTCGGTCGCGTAACCCCCTTTATGGGGTTGAAAAACTGGATTTATCGCACTTTTTTGAGAATGAAAATAGGGAAGAAAGTTTCTTTAGCATTGATGGTGATGCCTGATACGATGTTTCCCGAGCGCATCTATATCGGCGATAATACAATTATCGGCTACAATACGACCATTTTAGCCCACGAGTATTTAATTGATGAATATCGTTTAGGAGATGTGAAAATTGGTCGCAACGTGATGGTCGGCGCCAATTCTACTATTTTGCCTGGGGTAGAGATTGGTGATGGGGCGATCGTTTCAGCTGCGACGTTAGTGCATAAAGATGTTCCTGCCGGAGCGATGGTCGGAGGAAATCCGATGCGGGTGATTTTTACAGCGGAAGAGATGGCTAAGCGGAGGAAAAGGAAGAGTGAGAGCTGATGTTGTCCTTCTTCAGATTGAAAGGAGATGTTTAGAAAGTGTATGGCTTTCTAGGCATCTTTTTTTATTTGATTTGAGTAAGTGGGAATTCGTCAGTTTCGGCAGGGAAATCCATCAAATTGGAAGAGGAATCCGCAAAGTTGAAGAAAAATTCGCCAAAGGGAAAAAATCGAGCTTCAAGCAGGTGGATAATAGACATCCGGCGAAGATTATAGACAAAATCACTCGGATAATTGACAAACCTTAAGAAATAATAACAAACGCAAAAAACTTTATATCGTTCAAAGTTATGAGCAATAATAAATTTCACTTATCTAACGGCTTAGCTTATACTTGACCAAAAGTAGCAAATCCAAGCCTAATTTATCCTAAATATGAATTGACTCCTTTCCAATAATCCGATAAAATACTTTCATATACTAATTCTCTAATTCTCTAACACTCTAGCGAACTAAAGTGAAAATGAAATAGGATGTGTAATTATGTCATCGATTAAAAAATTTGAAAAGCCTCTTGGGATGAGAGATACATTCCCTCTAACTTATGAAAAAATTGAAAGAGTAAGACAAACAGGTCGGAAATTCTTCCGTTCAAGAGGTTTCGACTTTTTAGAAACACCCACTTTAGAATATTACGATACCGTTGGGAAAGCATCAGCGATTTCGGACGCTTCCCTCTTTAAACTAGTCGATAGCCAAGGAAACACGCTCGTACTCAGACCGGATATGACGACACCAATCACACGAGTAGCCACGTCCAAATTATTAAAGGAAAAAATTCCGTTAAGACTTGCTTATTCAGCCAACGTCTTTCGTGCACAAAAAATGGAAGGTGGCAGACCTGCAGAATTTGGCCAAATGGGGATCGAAATAATTGGCGACAAATCTGTATTTGCTGATGCGGAAGTAATCATTGCAGCGATTCATTTAATGAAAGAATTCGGCATTGAATCTTTCAAACTTACGATTGGTCATGCTGGTGTGCTCCATGACATTTTAGATGACTATACAGATAGTAAAGATCAAAAAGAAAAGCTGCGCAATTTGCTCGTAGAACGAAATTACGTAGGGTTTGAAGAAGCGGTTGAGCAATTTGATTTACCAGTAACGAAATCCAACGCCTTATTACAATTCATTAATGAAGCAACAAACTCCGCTTCAATAGAAGCTATGGAAAAATACGTACGGAAAAACGACGGCTTAGAATATATGAAACAACTTTCAAAAATCATTGAAGATAGTGATTTATCAGAATATGTTTCCTTTGATTTCACTTTATCGAGCCATATGAACTACTATACGGGCATGCTGTTTGAAATCTTTGCTTACGGAAGCGGTTTTCCAGTAGGAAGTGGCGGGCGATATGACGGACTACTTCATCTATTTGGATGCGATGTAGGAGCAACAGGATTCAGCATTCGCACAAATCGCCTTCTTGAAGTTTTACCGGAATACGAAGAGCAAGAGGAAACGGTTTGTATCATATTTGATGAAGATGGATTTTCGAAAGCACTGGCAGTCGCCACAGATTTAAGACAACAAGGTGCTCGCGTCACAATCCAATCAAGAAGTGGACTAATCAATGAAGAAGCATTTACGAAACTGTTTAGTCGGGTCGTTTATGTCAGCCAGGAGGAAGGACAATGAATAGTGAATTAACGATTGCCATGCCGAAAGGGCGCATCTTTGAAGAAGCATATCAAATGCTTATTGACGCAGGATTTAATTTACCTGAAGAAGTGGAAATGTCCCGGAAATTAATGATTGAGTTTCCGGAAGAAAATATACGCTTTATTTTAGCGAAACCGATGGACGTCCCTGTTTATGTAGAACATGGGGTAGCGGACATTGGCATTGCTGGAAAAGACGTACTGTTAGAACAACAGCGAAATGTTCATGAGCTGCTCGATTTAAAAATTAGTAAATGTTACATTGCATCAGCGGGACTTCCAAATACAAGCATGAACGAAATTGCTCCTCGCATTGCGACGAAGTATCCGAACATCGCGATGAGTTACTATAAAGAAATAGGTGAGCAAGTGGAAATCATTGAATTGAATGGTTCCATTGAGCTAGCGCCAATGATTGGTCTTGCTGATCGCATCGTTGATATCGTGTCAACGGGCCGAACATTAAAGGAAAACGGGTTAGTAGAATATGAACACATTACAGATGTTTCATCCCGTTTAATTGCAAACCCAGTGAGTTATCGAATGAAAAGTGAACGAATCCAAGAAATTGTTTCTCGTTTAAAAAAAATAGTGAAATAGAGAGAAGGTCATCAAATGAAAATATCAAAATTATCCAACACCGTTTCATTAAAAAGAGAACTGGAAAGCGGCAATGAAGAACAACTAAAAACTGTTCGAAAAGTATTAGCAGATGTTCGTGAAAATGGTGACGAAGCTGTTCGTAAATATACAGAAATGTGGGACGGGGTAAAACTTACTGATTTTCGCGTAACGGAAGAAGAAATCGACGAAGCCTTCAACAACTTTGACCCGCAACTTAAACAAGACTTAGAAGAAGCGGCGGCGAATATTCGCTATTATCACGAAGCGCAAAAACGGGAAGATTATAAACTCCCATTAGAAAATGGATCATACCTTGCTCAACGCATTATTCCTCTAGATTCAGTTGGACTTTACGTGCCAGGGGGCTCTGCGGCCTATCCTTCATCGGTATTAATGAACGTGATTCCAGCTCAAGTAGCCGGTGTGAAACGTATCGTCATTACATCACCTTGTGGAAAAGATGGTAAACTTCCGCCAGCAGTTCTTGTGTCGGCAAAAATTTTAGGCGTGAACGAAATTTATAAAGTGGGCGGTGCTCAAGCTATTGCAGCTCTCGCTTACGGTACGGAGTCGATTGCTCCAGTTGATAAAATTACAGGCCCTGGCAATATTTTCGTTGCTCTAGCGAAACGAGAAGTGTTCGGCGAAGTAGCCATCGATATGATTGCTGGCCCGAGTGAAATTTGCATTATTGCAGACGACACTGCTTATCCAGATGAAATAGCAGCGGATCTTTTATCCCAAGCGGAGCACGACCGACTAGCTTGCGCTGTCTTAATTACAACGAGCGAAAAACTAGCAGAAGCCGTATCACAACAAGTGGAAGAGCAATTAAAACAATTGCCGCGAGAAGACATTGCAAGACCTTCCATTGAAAACTTCGGTCACATTTATATTGCGGAAAATATGGATCAAGCGATTGAAGCAGCGAACTCCCTCGCACCAGAACATTTAGAAATCGTGACGGAAAATGCGGAAGAAGTAGGCGAACAAATTCGCCACGCAGGTGCGATTTTCCTTGGAAGATATAGCTCTGAACCGGTCGGTGATTACTTTGCAGGGACAAACCACGTGTTGCCAACAAACAGTACAGCACGATTTGCGAGCGGATTAAATGTCGATGATTTTATTAAAAAGACGAGCGTTGTGTATTATACTGAAAAAACATGGGAGGAAAATGCGCCAAAAATTGCAAGACTTGCCCGCATGGAAGGTTTGGAAGCCCACGCTCGTGCGGTAGAGTCAAGAGGTTGGTCGAAAGGAGAACAATAATGGTACAGACGAAAAAACGTTTTGCCCAAATTGAACGAAATACGAAAGAAACACAAATTAAAGTAGAGTTTCACTTAGATGGTGAAGGGAAAGCGGAAATTGAAACAGGGGTTCCTTTTATGGACCATATGCTCGATTTATTTATGAAGCATGGATTATTTGACGGGAAAATCGTTGCGAATGGCGATATTCATATTGATGCCCATCATACGACGGAGGATCTTGGCATAGTTTTAGGACAAGCTGTTCGCGAAGCTCTTGGTGATAAAGTTGGCATCCGTCGATACGGAACAGCTTTTGTTCCAATGGATGATGCGTTAGATCAAGTTGTAGTGGATTGTTCCAATAGACCTCATTTAGAATACCGTGTGACGCAAGAACTCACACAAAAAGTAGATACTTTTGATACGGAACTTGTGCATGAATTTTTATGGAAATTTGCGTTAGAATCCCGCATGAATGTTCATGTAATTGTGCCTTATGGTAGAAATACTCACCATATTATTGAGGCGATTTTTAAAGCCCTTGCTCGTGCGATTGATGATGCGGTTCAAATTGACCCACGGGTAAAAGGTGTTCCTTCTACGAAAGGATTATTAACGTAATTAAGAGGCAACAGACATTTGCGAAACGGAAAAGAGGAGTGGAAGGACAATGACAGCAAAACGAATTATTCCATGTTTAGACGTAAAAGACGGAAGAGTCGTAAAAGGCGTTCAATTTGTAGGTTTACGAGATGCAGGAGACCCGGCGGAACTTGCGAAGTATTATGATGAGCAAGGAGCGGACGAGCTCGTATTACTAGACATTTCAGCATCAACAGAAGGCAGAGAAACAATGGTTGACGTCGTGAAGAAAACCGCTGCCGTTATCAACATCCCTTTAGCGGTTGGTGGCGGCATTCGCACAATAGATGATATGAAACGGATTTTAGAAGCTGGTGCAAGTAAAGTATCGATGAATACATCTGCACTCGCTAATCCGGAAATCATTAAAGAAGGAGCTAAAAACTTTAGCTCAGAAAAAATCGTCGTTGCCATCGATGCAAGCTACAGTGAAGAAGATGGAACATGGATGGTGTACACTCACGGTGGAAACAAAAAATCCGAATGGAAAGCTGTCGATTGGGCGAAAAAAGCGGAAGAATTAGGAGCTGGAGAAATCTTACTTACAAGCATCAATAAAGATGGAGATAAATCCGGATATGACTTAGAATTAACGAAAGCCATTAAAGATGCGGTGTCCATTCCTGTCATTGCCAGTGGTGGTGCAGGAACGAAAGAACATATTCGCGAAGTGTTGCAAGATGTTAATGCAGACGCTGCCCTAGCTGCATCCATTTTCCACTATAAAGAAACGAGCATAGCTGAAGTAAAAGCTTACTTGCGTGAAAAAGGAGTAACTGTTCAATGATCGAAATTGAAAGCTTAACATTTGATGAAAAAGGATTAATTCCTGCGGTTGTGCAAGACGCCCGCACGAAAGAAGTTTTAACTGTTGCATATATGAATCTAGAATCATTACAAAAAACAATCGAAACGGGAGAAACTTGGTTTTACTCCCGTTCTCGAAAAGGACTTTGGCATAAGGGCGAAACGAGCGGTAATACGCAAAAGGTCGTATCTATCACGACCGATTGTGATCAAGATGCCCTTGTTGTCGAAGTCCTTCCAGCAGGCCCAGCTTGCCATAATGGCACGACTTCTTGCTTTACAGAAACGATTGTTGAAAAGGATCCGGTAGGAAGTGTTGGTATTATTTCTGAACTCGTTGAACTTATTAAAAAACGGGAAGCAGAAATGCCAGAAGGTGCTTACACTACATATTTATTTACAGAAGGAATCGATAAAATCTGTAAAAAAGTCGGGGAAGAAGCGACGGAAGTAGTGATTGGGGCGAAAAACCGCGATGCAGAAGAAGTGAAATGGGAAGCGGCAGATTTAATTTATCACCTACTTGTTTTACTACAAGAACAAAAAGTGAGCGTTTATGACGTATTAGATGTATTAGTGGAGCGCCATAAACAAAAAAGAGCAAGCACAAAACACAAAAAATAATTCACAATTCCTTCGTGCAGAAACAATGACGTGTGTAGGAAATATGGTATAATAAAAGGGATTGAAAAAGGAACGTTGCTAAAACGTTCCTTATTTATTGTTTCGGAGGTTCATTTTGGAAAAGAAGCAACAACAAATTAAAAACAACATTGTCTCGTTTATTCCAGATGGTGATTATTATTTTAATAAAGCACTTAAAGCATTGGAAAGAGAGCAAATGGACAGAGCTTATAAATATATGAAAAGGGCGGCAGAATTAAGCCCAGACGATGCTCACGTCCTCATGCAATACGGTCTTTTAGAAATGGACGCACAAAATTTCGAAAAGGCTTATGAATTGATTCATACAGCCTATTGTTTAGAACCTGATGAACCGGAACATATTTTTTATTTAGCGGAAGTTTCCGGGTGTTTAGGGTTAATGAGTGATGCTAAAAAATATGCGGAAAAGTATTTAGAAATAGAACCGAATGGCTATTATTCAATGGAAGCGAGGGAAATTGTCGATTTCGTTGAATTTGAGCAATTTGAAATGGATGATGAAGATGAAGATACGTACGAACAAATGATCATTCAAGAAAAAGCTCGAAGACTGATGGAAAATAGTCAATTTCAAGAAGCCATTGAAATGTTAGAACAGCTAGTGGATGAGTACCCTGAACTATGGGCTGCTTATAATAATTTATCCCTTGCTTATTTTTATGTTGGGGACTTGGAACAATCGAAAGCGATTTTGAACCATGTTCTAAGAGAAAATACGGGAAATCTCCATGCTTTATGTAATTTAACAATCATCGCTTATTATGAAAAAGATGAAGAGACACTCGATTATTTAGTAAACATGCTAAAAAAAATTAATCCTTTCGATTTCGAAAATCGTTATAAATTAGGTGCTACATTAGCCTTGATTGGAGAATACGAAATAGCTTACAAGTGGCTGAATAGCATGTCAAAAGGGATGGCACCAGAAGATCCAGGTTTCTTTTTTTGGCTTAGCCAATCCGCTTACTTCTCTGATCGGGTAAAAGAAGCGGAGAAAGCATGGGAAACGTTAGTTAAACTTGACCCATCAAAAGTAGGGATGGAGCCATGGAGACATATTAAGCAACAAACTGAAATACCATCATTAGAGCAAAATCGGGATTTTATTATTAAAAAAATTAACAGTGATTATCCAGCCCACCGCATGTTTGGCTTTTTCTTGCTTAGCAAATCTGCCTATAGACAAGAAATTATTTCCCATCCAAAACTAATCGATTTAGCGAAATATAATGGATTGGAAAAACTTTGCCTAGCCTATGCCTTGAATCACGACTTTAATTTAAATAATAAAATTGAAAAAAGTTTTTTCCGAGCTATGTCGGTGGCGGAAGAACTTTATAACATCATGAATGCTGTCACTTTGGAAGTACAATATTTATTTCAAATGTGGTTCGTCCTTTTTGAAAGAGCATTTCAAAATGACTATGAATTTAAAAATGTAAAAGCCCTTAGTGCATCGGTAGAATATATGTATTATTCTACGGTTAACTCTAAACAAGTAACGAAAAAACAATATGCTGAAAAATATGGAATATCAGTTTCAACTTTATCAAAATATGTAGAACAGTTATTAGGTTTTTTACCTTTTGACTAAATGTGCAAACTATTTGAAGTTTAAAAATAGTTCAACTACATTTAAAGTATGATAGGAGGAATCGAAATGGCAGAAGAAAAAATCTATGATTGTATAATTATTGGAGCAGGTCCAGCAGGAATGACAGCGGCGGTATATACTTCCCGTGCGAACCTTTCCACATTAATGTTAGAGCGCGGAATTCCAGGAGGGCAAATGGCAAATACAGAAGAAATTGAAAACTATCCTGGATTCGAGTCCATTTTAGGTCCAGAATTATCGACAAAAATGTTTGAACATGCGAAAAAATTCGGTGCTGAATATGCATACGGAGATGTATCTGAAATCATCGATGGTGAAGAATACAAAACGATTAAAGCTGGTTCTAAGGAATATAAAACTCGTTCGATTATCATTGCTACAGGAGCAGAATATAAAAAATTAGGTGTTCCTGGTGAAAGTGAATTAGGCGGTCGCGGTGTAAGTTATTGTGCTGTATGTGACGGTGCATTCTTTAAACAAAAGAATTTAATTGTTGTAGGTGGAGGCGACTCTGCTGTTGAAGAAGGAATGTATTTAACTCGTTTTGCAGATAAAGTAACCATTGTTCACCGTCGAGATCAATTACGGGCTCAAAAAATTTTACAAGATCGTGCATTTGCTAACGAAAAAATAGATTTCATTTGGAATCATACTGTAAAACAAATTAACGAAAAAGACGGAAAAGTCGGCAGTGTAACGCTTGTTTCAACAGTAGATGGAACGGAACAAGAAGTGGCATGTGACGGGGTATTCGTATATATCGGAATGGTACCACTTACTGCGCCATTTAAACATTTAGGAATTTTAAACGATCAAGGATACGTTGTGACGAACGAACAAATGGAAACATCCGTAAAAGGTATTTTTGCAGCTGGTGATGTGCGGGATAAAACGTTACGTCAAATTGTTACAGCTACTGGTGATGGTAGTGTTGCTGCGCAAGCAGTACAAATTTATGTGGAAGAATTGAAAGAAAAATTAGTGAACAAAGCGTAACATGAAATTAATCGTATTGTAACTTTTATAAACATCTTTTGGGGGTATAATAAAGTTAGAATTAAACCCCCTTATCATTTTTGTTGTTTCCAATTGGGAACAACTTTTTTTTTGAAATTTATTAAATTCTCTTCTAATTAAAAAATTTACGTTATAGATTAAGTTAGACAGTATTATTTTGTACCGAAATGGGAGAGTCACGGTATAATGATTATAATGGAGTAACTAGATTTGAGGTGTAGTATATGCAAAGAATAGCAAATTTATTAGCAGTACAGAATGGACAAGTTTTACTGTTGAAAAAGCCGAGAAGAGGTTGGTACGTCGCTCCTGGAGGGAAAATGGAGAGCGGTGAATCCATTTATGAAGCAGCCGTAAGGGAGTTTCAAGAGGAAACGAATGTTACTCCGAAAAACGCCCATTTAAAAGGTGTGAATACGATTATTATAAAAGATGGAGATGCGACTGTAGATGAATGGATGCTTTTTACTTTCGTATCCAATGGAATAGAAGGCGTTCCGGTAAAGGAAAATAGAGAAGGAACTTTAGAGTGGCATCCAATTGAAGATCTTCACCATTTACCAATGGCTGAAGGCGACCGGAAAAACCTTTTATTTGCAGCATTAAACAATGGTATACAATATGGCACATGTGTATATACAAAAGACTATGAATTGTTAGAAGCGAAATATCAAACATCTGTGGAATTTCTCGGAGGAGATGAATAAACATGGAAGATAAAGACTACAACCATGAGATAGTAATCATCACAGGTATGAGCGGTGCCGGGAAAACTGTGGCAGTACAAAGTTTTGAAGATTTAGGCTATTATTGTATAGATAATCTTCCACCAGAACTACTTACGACTTTTTTAGCATTGATGAAGCATTCGAAAAAACGTATATCAAAAGTGGCAGCAGTAATGGATATGCGTGGAGGAGAATTTTTCAACTCTCTTATCGACGCGCTAGATATGTTAGAAAAAGAGAAGGATGTTTATACGAGAGTATTGTTTTTAGACGCTGACGATGAGACTCTCGTTCGCCGTTATAAAGAAACGAGACGTCACCATCCTTTAGCTCCCGGAGGCTTGCCTTTAGAAGGAATTAAAAAAGAGAGGGAAATGCTCTCTGAATTAAAAGGTCGAGCAAATTATATTTATAACACTTCTAAAATGAAACCAAGGGAACTTCGTGAACGAATTGGTGAGGAGTTCTCCGTATCATCAAGCCCAAAATTCTCCATCAATGTCATGTCCTTTGGGTTTAAAAATGGAATTCCTATTGATGCGGATCTAGTATTTGATGTACGATTTTTAAAAAATCCATATTACGTAGAAGAATTGCGCAACAAAACGGGATTGAATCAAGAAGTATATGATTACGTTTATAACACAAAAGAAACCCAAGAATTGATTCAAAAACTAGAGGACTTATTTACTTTTATGATTCCACATTATATAAAAGAAGGAAAACCACAATTAGTCATTGCCTTTGGTTGCACAGGTGGTCAACACCGTTCTGTCACGTTGACAGAATATTTTGGAAAGTATTTCAGTAAAGATTATCAAACTGAAATTACCCATCGTGATATACGATCTTAGAGAGGATTGTTTTAATGGAAAAAATAAAAGTGGTTGTGATTGGGGGAGGGACCGGTTTATCGACAGTATTACGCGGTTTAAAACATTATCCATTTGATATTACAGCCATCGTTACTGTCAGCGATGACGGAGGTTCTTCAGGGAGATTGCGCGATGATTATGATATTCCACCGCCAGGAGATATACGAAATGTCATTGCCGCATTATCTGATACAGAACCTTTGCTCGAGCAAATGTTTCAATATCGTTTTTCCAATTCACAAGATCTTGGCGGTCACTCCTTAGGAAACTTGATGATAACAGCATTGGCAGATATTACAGGGGACTTTTCTAGCGCCATTACCCAAATGTGTAAAATATTGAAAGTCCATGGAAGAGTCATTCCTGCTGCCAACCGAAAAGTGAATTTACATGCTGAGATGGTGGACGGTTCCATCATTAATGGCGAATCGAAAATTCCCACCAGCAATAAAAAAATTAATCGGGTCTTTTTAGTTCCTGAAGACGTGAAACCTCTTCCTGATGCAATATCTGCGATTGAGGGTGCGGATATTATATTAATCGGTCCAGGAAGCCTTTATACGAGCATTATCCCCAATCTATTAGTGAAGGAAATTGGAGAAAAGGTTGCAAGTGCGAAAGCAAGAAAAATATATATTTGCAATTTAATGACCCAAAAGGGAGAAACTCTTCTATATCAAGCTTCAGACCATGTAAAAGCCATTTATGAACATGTCGGAAAAAGATTTTTAGATGCCATTTTAGTAAATAGCAATGATTTTCCATCCCCCATTAAAGAAAACTACCGAGAACAAGATGCGGAGCCTGTAAAAGTCAATGAGGATGAATTAAAAAAATTTGGATTAGAAATTATAAAAAAAGATATTGCAACGATACAAAATGGTGCTGTTCGACATGAAGCGAAAGCGATTGCTGAATGGTTATTTGATTATTCAATAAAATATAAAAAATAAGCAGCGTATATGAAAGGGGGGGACTGTGATGTCATTTGCTTCAGAAACGAAAAAAGAATTAACTCAAGTAGATGTAAACGATAAGTGTTTAAAGGCGGAAGTTTCTGCCATGATTCGCATGAATGGAACTTTGTCATTTGCTAATAAACAACTTAGTATAGATGTTCAAACAGAAAATGCAGCGATTGCAAGGAGAATATATACTATTATTAAAAAGTTGTACCCATATAATGTAGAATTGCTCGTTCGTAAAAAAATGAGATTAAAGAAAAATAATGCATATATTTGCCGTATCCGTGATGGGGCGAAGGAAATATTAACAGACTTAGATATATTACAAAATGATTTTCAATTGAATCATTCGATATCTAAATCGTTATTAAAGTCGAAAAATCAAAAGAGGTCCTATTTAAGAGGTGCTTTTTTAGCCGGCGGATCAGTGAACAACCCCGAAACTTCCTCCTATCATTTGGAAATTTATTCGATGTATAAAGAGCATAGTGAATCATTGGCAGAATTAATGAATGAATTTCAATTAAATGCGAAAACAATTGAACGAAAAAAAGGATATATTACGTATTTAAAAGAAGCGGAAAAAATTTCAGATTTTCTCGGATTAACGGGAGCTTTCCAAGCGATGTTGAAATTTGAAGATGTCCGTATTCTCCGGGATATGCGAAATAGCGTGAACCGTATTGTGAACTGTGAGACAGCGAATTTAAATAAAACGATCGGTGCAGCTTTAAGACAAGTAGAAAACATTAAATTTATTGATAGTACAATTGGAATCGACCAACTTCCAGAAAAACTGCGAGAAGTAGCCAGGCTTCGCATAGAGCATCAAGACGTGACGTTAAAAGAACTAGGTGAAATGGTTTCAACAGGAACGGTAAGTAAATCTGGAATTAATCATCGCTTAAGAAAAATTGACGAAATTGCGGATAAACTACGCCGTGGTGAAAAAGTAATAAAATAATGGACATTGTGTATTTCATATAATTTAGATAAGATAAATATATATCACATGATCGGTTTTTTGAAAGGGTGTGAAATGGAATGGTAGAAACAACTGTAGAAGTAAAGTTAAAAACCGGTTTGCAAGCCCGCCAAGCAGCTTTGTTTGTGCAGGAAGCAAATCGATATAAATCCGATATATTTTTACAAAAAGATGAAAAAAAAGTGAATGCGAAATCCATTATGGGCATCATGAGTCTTGCCATTGCAAGGGGAACGACAGTGAAGTTAATTGCAGATGGCAAAGATGAAAATGAAGCCATTGAAGGATTAACAGCAATGATCCAAAAGGAAGATTAATTACCTGAAAAATTGAAAACGCTCGCAATTTTCTGAAATTGTGAGCGTTCATTTTATTTTTAAATAAAATTATGCTACACATGAATCCTTATAAGCGAACAAGAAGGCATGTTGATTTGAGTGAAGGGCGGCGAGAAGGCGCGTACGCCCGTAACGAAAAATCAACAATAAAAAAATATCATCCAATACGAGATTGGATGATATGGATTCATGAATTACTTTTCTTCACTGCGTGTGATGATGTGGTCGATTAAACCGTATTCTTTCGCCTGTTCTGCTGTCATGAAGTTATCGCGGTCTGTATCTTGTGCAATTTTTTCAATAGGCTGACCTGTACGTTCTGATAAAATTTTGTTTAATTTATCGCGTAAGAATAAAATGCGTTTTGCAGCGATTTCAATTTCAGTCGCTTGACCTTGTGCACCGCCAAGTGGTTGGTGTATCATTACTTCTGCGTTTGGTAATGCAAAGCGTTTCCCTTTTTCCCCTGCAGCAAGTAAGAAAGCACCCATTGATGCAGCCATACCGATACAAATCGTTTGAACATCTGGCTTAATGTACTGCATTGTATCATAAATTGCCATACCAGCTGTGATAGACCCGCCTGGTGAGTTAATGTATAATGAAATATCTTTATCTGGATCTTCAGCAGCTAAAAACAATAATTGTGCTACAATAGAGTTTGCTACGTTATCATCAATTGGGCTACCAAGTAAAATAATACGGTCCTTTAAAAGACGAGAATAAATGTCGTATGCACGTTCACCGCGACTTGTTTGCTCAATAACTGTAGGAACTAAATTCATAATAAGTCCTCCTTCGATTCAAATGATTGATTATATATATTACTACGTACCGAAACAGTATTTGTTTCAGCTTGTATGAATATCATACACGCATTAGTCAAGGAAGGTCAAATGGAAAGTATCACATTTTCATCTAGGCTATGATGAAATGAATTCATGAAACATTTCTACAGATTTAATAGTTGAAATGTACACAGCTACTGTGTATAATAATATAGTCGTAATTTTTAAAGACCGATTAATAATTTTCACTGATTGCATATTTTATACTATATGTTTAAAAATACAATAATATGCAAATAATGGTAAGGTTTTTAGCATGAAAACTTTAACCCGCCCTCGTGGTGTAATGGATAACACTTCAGATTCCGGTTCTGACACTGGGGGTTCGATTCCCTCCGAGGGCGCCATTTTACTGTTTCGAATATATATTGAAAATAAGTAAGACCTTATTGTAATCTTTAGATTAGTAGCCTAAAGAATACAAAGGAATGGATTAATTGGGATAAAATGAAATGGTTTACCAATTCATTTTATCCCCTATTCATTCTCTTTAAACTTCACTTAAGTCTCATTTCATAAAATATTACAAATTTTGATGAACGATAAGTAATTACAGTATAAGGTTTTTAACATATGACGAGGGTGTGACATATAGCTAATTAAATTAAGAATCAGTGAAGAAGTATAGTAAAAAAATGATATGCAACGAAAATTGATTGGAGTGACGGGGCGACTCCAACGGGAACAGCCCGAAACTCGAGAC
>JAAYHP010000173.1 GCA_012735355.1 Lysinibacillus sp.
AGTTTGTGTCTTTATCGATGGGCACTTCGATTATCGCTGGAATTTGTGGCGATATCGATGAACTTTGTGAACTTATCGCTGTAGTTTGTGTCTTTATCGATGGGCACTTCGATTATCGCTGGAATTTGTGGCGATATGAATGAGATTTGTGACTTTATCGATGGATCCTCGAGATATTCCCGGATTTTGTGGCCATATCTACAGATTTTGTGACGATATCAACGGTTTTTGTGAACATATTCCCGGGATTTTGTGACAATATCGACTGCCCCTTTATTGAACCTCAATTCGAATCGTGTTCGTTGTAAGCCCAAGTCTCTCCATCAGTTCATCAGAAATATTGAATGTGATGATTTCCCCATCTTCAACATCACTTCTTTTATAACCTAGCGCTGTATTCACCGTGCCATCTCTTCCATCCAACGTCCAGTTTGTTGTATCGAAACCTTGGATGTGGTTAATGTAATCGCCACTCAACGTCCCTTTTTCAATCCATTCATCGGATAAAAATTCGGACGCTAACCCTCTCATTTCAGCTAATAAAATTTGAATTTCTCCTGCAGGAACTGTCATCTCTCCATTCGCTGGCACTTTTTCATCGTTTACGGTTAATTCATATACAACCTGACTTTTTGCAAACTGTACCATTTCCTCTTCTGAATAATTGCTGATGAGGTCTTTGATAACTGAAAGATAATAATCATTTTCTTCATTCTGTATAGTGTCTTCTGTTTTAGCTGTTTCCTTATGCGTTACTTCATATTCAAAATTCGGTAGCTCATCTGTTACGGTAGCACGCACAAGGAATAAAACCGGCACATCTTTCCGTTCTTCAATAAATTGTTCCGGTTCATTGTACAAATCACTTGAGCCAACACCAAATTGTTCTCCATCCGTAAATAAATATTGCCCAAGTACCATATTTTCCGATACCTTAACCTGTTCAGCAATAATTGAGCCGCCACCACCAAAACCAAACCTTTCATCCGGCGCCGGAATCACGCTATCCGACCTGATATGCCCTGACTCAGAAATAATCGCCGTGCGGACATAGAAATTTTCCCACTCAGGCTTATCTAATAAATAAACAAGAAGCTGTCCCTTTTCATTCTCGCTATAAATTTCTTCTGTGACACCACCCGTTCTCTCCATCAACTGGCCATACTCATACCGTTCTAACCAAACCGTTAAAAACTTCCCTTGCTCAAGCCTATAGTCATAAATAAAACTTAAATTCCCGATAGCCGCTCCTAACAGTTGGTCCTCCTCATAGTTTAAAAATATCGGCTCAATCGTATTTTCTTCAGCCTTCTGTTGACTACAACCTACAAGCAACAATAATAGTAAAGCAATTAACATATACCGTATTTTCATAGTCATATCCCCTAATCAGCACTAATTTTTGTAAATTTTTAGAATCACCTTTATTGTATCATAACAATAAAAAACATCCTTGCAAACTACAAGGATGCCTAACATGTTTAAATTTAAATGTTCCCCTCTAAATTAACGACCGCTTCTCCCGATATTTGAATCACGTCACCTAAATCTTTACAAACGAGCTTGCCACCACGTTCTGACAGTTGAGATGCGACAAAATCATTTTTCTGCAAAACTTTCTTCCAATAAGGAATTAACGTACAATGGGCAGAGCCGGTCACTGGATCTTCATCAATCCCTACGTTCGGCGCAAAAAAGCGGGAAACGAAATCCACTTCTTTTCCTCTTGCCGTTGCAATCACACCAAAGGCACTCAATTTTTTCAATTCATCCAAGTCTATTTCGAGATTCAAAATATCCTCTTCAGATTCAAAGACCGCTAAATAATCCCTAGCTAAATACACCTCTTTCGGCACTTTCCCTAACCCTTTTACAAGGGCATCAGGAACATCACACTGCACTCCTTCCCTCGATGGGAAAGTCATCGTTAACAATGAACCTTCTTTAGTGACTGTTAACAATCCACTCTTCGTATGAAACTTCACTTCCGTTAATCCTGCATCAATAAAATTAAACACAACAAAGGCAGTTGCTAATGTCGCATGCCCACACAAATCGATTTCACTTTTCGGCGTAAACCAGCGCAACTCATACTCATTTTCAAATTTATGTACGACAAAGGCAGTTTCAGATAAATTATTCTCCGCTGCAATATTTAGCATTACCTCATCATCTATCCACTCCTTTAATGGACATACTGCTGCTGGATTCCCCTGGAAAGTCCTGTTCGTAAAAGCATCCACTTGATAAATTGGAATTTTCATTTCTCGATCCCCTCCTTATGCTTTAGTATAAATCACAATCGAATTTTAAGAATCTAATTTTTTCTGTCTTCCACCTTACATTGTATTCCGATTTAATCCAAAATGGATTAAAATATTGACGCTCACGTACATCGACGCTTGAGCTCCGTTTTGCCTTGCTTACTGGAACTTCTTGGCCCTCGTGCTTCTCGTATCCTCCGTAAGCCCGAAATCAAACAACGCCTACAAATCAATGACACCTCCCTGTAAGATGAAAGTAACATTTATAGAGGAGGTGTTCTTTTTTGACAACAGAAAAACTTAATATCGTGCCAGTCAAATTGGAA
>JAAYHP010000174.1 GCA_012735355.1 Lysinibacillus sp.
GTAAATGTCCGAATCTAGTTCATTAACGAGGGTTAATGACTAGAAAATTTATTCATTAACGTTTTGTTGTTCAGTTTTCAAAGTTCATTTTCTATCGCGTCTCAGCGACTTATTTATAATAACAACTTTATTTATTAAAGTCAACAACTTTTATAAAAATATTTTATTTAATTTATTTATACTCTAAAACTAGCTTGAATGAATGATTATTCTATCATACTTTAAAACATAAACTTATAGCCTCCACACCACTATCAATCTTTCTTTTAAATTGAAATGGGGGTCTCAGGTATATCACTTAATAGATACTCAATGAATACATTGTTTAAAAAATTTCTTTTCCCCATTCATTAATACATATTTTATTAGAAGATACTAAATTAATGTTCCATATATAAAGAGAATTCTATTCAATCAGTATTATTCATTTGTGATTACCCGAGATATTGTATACGTACGATTTTTTGATAAATCTATAATTTCACCGCTTTTTAACAACCGAACGATAGGTCTAGTTGGTGAGAATTGGTTAACAAACATTACTTCTGCCCGTTCTAAATTGGATAACTCTACTTTTGTTCCGATAGGTAAATCCGCCACTAAGTTTGTTATAGCGTTCACTACTTTAATATCAAATTTCCCAAATTCCGATTCTTTGATCATTTCTATTACTTTAAATGGAGATTCCTTTGCACGATATAAACGTTCACTTGTCATAGCGTGGAACGTATCCGCTACAGCGATAATTTGAGCCGCTTGAGAAACGCTCTTAAGTTGTTTTCCTAACGGATAACCACTACCATCTAATCGTTCATGATGTTGTAAAATTGCTATTTTCATGTCCGCCTTTAACGCAGGTAAATCTTTTACCATGTTATAACTATAAATTGGATGCTTTCTTATCTCATTAAATTCCATTTCAGTAAGTGCTTCTTTTTTATTACGTATACTTTTGGAAATTTTAGACATTCCGCAATCAGCAAGTGTGCCAGCAATGGCCATTTGAATTGTGTTCCCCCGGTCAAATCCTAATTTATTAGCGATAGCAGCAGAAATTAAGCCGGTAGCGATGCAGTGATGATATAAATAATCTTTCGGATTCGAATAACTGTTAAGATCAAATAAATAGGAGCGGTCTTCTAAAATATTTTCAATCAATGGGAAAGTTGCTTCCCGCACTTTCGTCATATCAATTTTAGCTCCAGCTTCCCAATTGCTAAATTCCTTTTTAAATTTTTCCACCGTGTCTAAATATTGCTTTTCAAAAGTGTTAATATGTATTACTTGTTCAGTTACTTCTATTTCTTCTACGTCACCTTCATTGTTTGGAACTGTTTTTTTAATTGTCTCTACGAGAATTGGTACTTCATGGATATTGAATACTTTAAAGACATGCAAATGCTCATATGTGATTGGTGTATTTTTACTAATGATTGGATATCTAGTATTTGCAAATATGTCTTCTGCAACAATTTTACCTAATTCTAAATCACCTACAGGAATCATTTTATATTCCAATCTAAAAACCCCCTTTATTTTTATTTCGTTCGGTTTTCTATATAAAATTATACTATAATATTACGCAA
>JAAYHP010000023.1 GCA_012735355.1 Lysinibacillus sp.
GATAATATCCTTCAAGGGGTAATTCTACTTGTCCATCTTGACATTTCGTTTCTTGAATGGCAAAAAAATCTGCATTCATTTCATTAAAGTAATCTAAAAAACCTTTCTTTAAACAAGCTCGTATACCATTTACATTCCAAGATATAAATTTCATTGTCTCACCTACAATTTAAATAGAAATAAGTAGGCTGTCTTAAAAAGTACCTACTTTTTAGACAGCCCGTTAAGGTATTTATTAATCTTCTCCTACAATTTTCACTTCTAGTTCCAAATCTACATTAAACTTTTCCTTCACAACTCTTTGTACCATTTTAATCGTTTCAATATAATCTGTTGCAGTTGCGTTTCCTTTGTTAATAATGAATCCTGCATGCTTTGTGGATACTTCCGCTCCACCAACCCCTTTACCTTGCAGACCGCTATCTTGGATTAGTTTCCCTGCAAAATAGCCTGGTGGACGTTTGAAGACACTCCCTGCCGAAGGATATTCTAAAGGTTGTTTCGATTCACGTTTAAAAGTTAAATCTGCAATTTTTGCATCAATCTCTTCTTTGTTCCCTTTTTCTAATTGGAACAATGATGAAAGTACAATATATCCTTCTTGAGCAATGATGCTTTTGCGATAACCTAATTCCAGTTCGTCTTTCGTTAATACGAGGCGTTTTCCTTGTTTTGTTAACACGGTGGAATGGACGATAATATCTTTAATTTCCCCACCGTATGCACCAGCATTCATAGCCATCGCGCCGCCAACTGATCCTGGAATTCCGCAAGCAAACTCTAACCCTGTTAGACTAGCTTCTGCAGCTTTTTTTGAAACATCTATGATGAGGGCGCCACTTTGAGCATACACTTGATTTTCATCGATTTGTATTTTATTAAGTTTCGATAGATTTAATACAATTCCGCGAACACCCCCGTCACGAACGATCATATTGGAACCATTTCCTAGCAATAGTAAAGGGATTTTGTTTTCATAAGTATACTTCACTATTTCTTCTGCCTCTTCTTCCGTTTCAGGCATCACAAATACATCGGCTTTTCCGCCCAATTTTGTCATCGTATATTTTTTTAATGATTCATTGATTTTTATATTTTCTTTGTTCGTAATGCTTGCTAACTCTTTAACCCACTGTTCAATTGTCATAAAAGCATATTCCTTTCCTGTAAAAGACCTTTGTAACTGTAATTGTATACTTTAGACAAGCAATTATATGCACTAAATTAGCCAAATTTTTGACCATTTTTCGACTTCCTAAATGACTCCTTCGAGGGCACGCCAGTTTCCTCCTTTTTAAGTGTACCACTTTTTACACCAAGTTACGAAAAGTAAGTTTTATAAGTATATAAATACATCAATAGAAAATATTGTATATAAAAATTTTATTTACTATTATGAATATATATTTATTTTTTGAAGATTTTATAGAAAGCGGGGATGTAAATGAAGAAATATGCTGTAGATTTTTCCCATTCCACTATAAACTTTTCAGTAAAACATATGATGATAACTAACGTAACTGGGGTATTTAATTCATATAACGTAGAAATTGAAGCGAATTCCATTGAAAATCTTGAAGATGCAAAAATCTTTATTGAAATTGACGTGGCTAGTATTTCAACAAATGATATTTCAAGAGATCAACATTTAATTTCCAGTGACTTCTTTTATGCCGATAAATACCCTAAAATCACCTATAATGTAACAGACATCGAACGCGTTAATGTAAATGAATTTCTTCTAAGTGGTGAAATGACAATTAAAGAAACAACAAAACCTGTTTCCTTTAAAACAACATATCGAGGACATGCAAAAAGTCCATGGGGACAAGATACATACGGTTTTTCAGCAACTACACAAATCAACCGAAAAGATTTCAACTTAACCTATAATGCAATGTTAGAATCTGGTGGCGTGTTAATCGGTGAGGATGTGAATGTCACTATTGAATTTGAAGTGTATCCAATCTAACCAAATATGATCTAAAATAAACACTTTCCTATTTAGGGATTAAAGGAAAGTGTAAAAACCGACTGTTGAAATTGTGGATAATCCTTCCGCAACAGTCGTATATTTTTACAAAAAAAAGAACGTCTAAATGACTTTTAGACGCTCCTTTTCTATCTTGCTATTAAGCTGTAACTGTTGCTAATTTTTGTACAGATGCTTTTACTCGCTCTAAACCTTCAGAAATAATTTCCTCTGCACGGTTTGGTTCTGCAGCATGACCTTCGATAATCACTTCGTCAAGAAGTTCCATACCTGCCACACCGCCAAATACGTTTTTAACGTAGTTTACGCTCATTTCCATTGGCTGAGCTTCAGGTGCTGAGTAATAACCACCACGAGCATTTAATACAACGAATTTTTTATCTGTTAATAATTGTACTGCTTGGCCTTGCTCATTGTATTTGAACATAAACCCAGCTTGGTAAACATAGTCAATAAATGTGTGTAATGTAGCTGGAATTGTTAAGTTCCAAAGTGGGAAAGCAAGAACAACTACGTCAGCTGCTGTTACTGAATCCATTGCTTTTTTCTTTGCAGCAAGTAAACGAGTTTCGTATTCTGTTAACTCTTTTCCTTCACTTTGTTTTGCAAATGCGTCGA
>JAAYHP010000175.1 GCA_012735355.1 Lysinibacillus sp.
AGTGCGAAAGTAGGCTTCTCGGATAACGGCAGCACTTCTTTTCGGGTACTCCACTTTGACGATTTGAATCGGAATAGGTTTCTTATGGATTATAGCCATTTGTTGACTTAAATAGTAAGCATTTGTTTCATTAATTTCATCTTCAAGAGTTTTGCCACGATTACTAAAGGAAAGATCTTTTAATTTTTCTTCCTTTTGTTTTTGTTTGGTAACAGGTGTGTTTTTCGGTTTATAGGTTTTTCCGTTTGGATAGCGGATCATATTTTTCACCTTCTTGAATAGGCACTAAAATCTAACAATAAGTTTAACACAAAATGATATCGAAATTTTTGTTCTTTTAGCTAACACTGTCTAGTTTTGACGGTTGAAAGGTTTTTTCCTCCTGATTCGGGAATAGTACAATGAAAAGGAGGAATCGCCATGAACTAATTTCAAATGCTATTTTCTCAACTGGATTGTTTAAATGAAATGATGACAGCGAAACTTGAAAATGAACGGGCTATGATACATGACTACTTTTATGGCCAAATAGTTTCCACTCATCAAAAAGTAAGCTTAGCAGAAAAGAATGTGCATGTAAAGAATGCTTGTTCGCCTATTGCTAGAGAAGTAGAATAGTTTCTGATAAACTAATTATGAAAAAAATAAGAGGGTTTATAACTATGAAATTAATAAAACAAACAAAATTTTTAATTGCTGAGTGTGATGCATCGAGGGATCGTTTTTTTAAAATGCGAGAACTTGATGCAACACCTCAATTTTTTGAAGAAGTAAAGCCCCATGCAGATAAAGTACACATATTGCTACTTGAATGGAAAGAACAAGCCTATCAGTGGATTCGCAAACATCAACCAAAATATTTTCACGTTCAACAAGTAGACAATGTCGTTGATGCGATGGATCAGTTTGTCGTGCAATCTTTTTATAAGGAAACTAGTAAAAAACGCTTTATTCAATCGGTACAATCAGTTCATTATACACTTTCAACATTTTTAAAATATTTGGAGGAGAGAAATAGTGAATAAAAAAAGAACGATCGATGAGTTAATACAAGAATGGCAATATGATAAATCTCTACAACAAAACATCGTCCATTCGATAACCATTGAAGGAAAAGAAGCTAGTTATGCTGATTTTCCAGAAAATCTCCATCCTTCCATTAAAAAAGCGCTATTATCGAGGGGGATTGAAAAACTGTATACCCATCAACGGGAAGCATTTGATTATGCTTTAAGTGGGAAATCTTTTACTGCCATCACCCCAACCGCTTCTGGAAAATCGTTATGTTACCATTTGCCCGTGTTGCAAAAAATTTTAGAAGACCCATCTTCAAGGGCTATTTATTTATTCCCTACAAAGGCGTTAGCCCAAGATCAGAAAACCGATTTGAATGATTTGATCGATGAAATGGGAGAAGAAATATATAGTTATACATATGATGGAGATACAGCACCAAGCATAAGGCAAAAGGTGCGAAAAGCAGGACACATCGTCATGACAAATCCAGATATGTTGCATTCAGGTATTTTGCTCCATCATACGAAATGGGTATCTCTCTTTGAAAATTTAAAATTTATTGTGATCGATGAGTTACATACATATAAAGGGGTTTTTGGAAGCCATGTTGCCCATGTCATTCGACGGTTAATGCGCATTTGTCAGTTTTACGGTAGCGCGCCCGTTTTTATTTGTACATCGGCAACGATAAAAAATCCAAAAGAATTAGCGGATCAATTAACGAATACGAAACATGAACTAATTTCTAAATCAGGAGCTCCAGTAGGAAAGAAGACATTTATTTTTTATAATCCTCCAATCGTACATACGACATTTGGTGTGCGGAGAAGTACGATTTTAGAAGCAAAAGATTTGGCAACTAGACTTTATGAAGCGGGGATTCAGACGATTATTTTCGCCAAGTCTCGGGTGAGTGTGGAAAAAATCGTAACTTATTTAAAACAGTTGACGAAAAAGAAAATCAATGATGAATCAATCCAAGGCTATCGAGGCGGGTATTTACCTTCAGAAAGAAGACAAATAGAAAAGGGGCTTAGAGACGGAACGATTCAAATTGTCGTAAGTACGAATGCGTTGGAATTAGGGGTCGATATCGGCCAATTGCAAGCCTGTATTATGACCGGATATCCAGGCAATATTGCGAGCGCTTGGCAACAGGCGGGACGAGCTGGAAGAAGACAAGATTCCGCTTTGATTATTTATATTGCTGGATCAACGGCACTCGACCAATATATTGTAAACAATCCTGACTATTTATTAGGCAGTTCACCGGAAGAAGCTTTAATTAACCCAGACAATATTTTAATATTAATGGATCATTTAAAATGCGCTTCTTTTGAATTACCTTTTTCGATAAATGATTATTACGGGGAATTTGAAGTGCAAGAGCTTCTTGAGTATTTACAAGAAGAGGGACTATTAGTTAAAACGAATCAGCATTGGTATTGGATGAGCGAGCGCTTTCCAGCAGGGGACGTAAGTTTACGATCAACTGCGGGAGAAAATGTCGTTATTATCGATCAAACGATACCAGCAGGAACGAAAGTGATTGGAGAAATGGATACGTACAGTGCGATGACGCTTCTTCATGAAGAAGCAATCTACTTACATCAAGGGATTCAATACCAAGTGGAAAAGCTTGACTGGGAAGAGAAAAAGGCATTCGTTCGAGAAGTGGATGTGGATTACTATACAGATGCCAATTTAGCGGTAGAATTAAAAGTGTTAAGTGAAGATAAGTCGGCAGAATATAAAAATGCAACGGTAAGTTACGGCGACGTCAGTTTGGTTGCAATTCCTACCATTTTTAAAAAAATCCGGTTCCACACTCATGATAATATCGGTTCAGGTAAGATTCATATTCCACCGATGGAGATGCATACAAATGCTACGTGGATTTCTTTTGAACTGCCTGAAAATTGGTCAGAAGAAATGTTGACAGATGCTTTAACGGGAGCAGCTTATGCTATCGGTTCTTTCATTCCGCTATATATTCATTGCGATCGGAACGATTTAACGGTTGTGCCACAAGTAAAATCGGTGCATAATGAAAAACCAACATTGTTTATTTATGATAGTTATCCTGGTGGAATTGGGTTAAGCGAGCGGGTTTATGATTTAGTGCTACCTATTTTAGAATTGACGGTACAACATGTACGGTCTTGCCCATGTTCGAATGGTTGTCCATCTTGTATTGGGGCGCAAGACAGTACTATAG